>JAHDBR010000002.1:18193-28944 GCA_020630295.1 Sphingomonadaceae bacterium | reverse complement strand
AAACAGGGGCCGAAAGCTACATCGCGGAAATGCCGCCATCCAGCTTTAATTCGGCCCCGGTCATGAAGCGGCTTTCGTCGCTCGCAAGATAAAGAACCGCATTGGCGATGTCGCTGGGCTCGCCTACGAATTTAAGCGGGATCTGACGCGCCAACTTATCAAGCAGGACCTGCTTATCGAGGCCCGAATGCTTCGCCGTCCCGTCCAGAATAGGCGTATCGACGAAAGTCGGATGGACCGAATTACACCGGATTTGCATATTCTTCTTCGCGCAATGCAGCGCGATTGATTTGCTGAGCATCCACACGGATGCTTTGGATGCATTATAGGCCGGCATCGTGTCGCTTGCGATTAACCCGGCGATCGAACTGATATTCACAATCGACCCTGGCGCGTGTTCGCGCATTAGCGGCAAAGCTTTCTGGCAGCCGTGAAATATTGAATCGACATTGACGGAAAAGCAGCGCTGCCAATCGGCAAAGTCGCAGGTTTCGATATTTCCGGCCACACCAATTCCGGCATTGTTGACCAGTACATTCAGCCCGCCCAGATTATCGCGCGCGCTGTCCACTGCTGCCTCCCATGCTGCGGGGTCGGTCACATCATGCTGGATTGAATAGGCCGTGCCCGCGCCAAGTGCATCATTGATACCGGCGGCGGTTTCGGCGGCACCGTCACCGTTAATGTCGGTGCACAGTACACGGGCGCCCTCTTGCGCCAGAAGCATGGAATGCGCAGCACCAAGCCCTTGGGCAGCACCCGTAACGATTGCCAGTTTGCCTTTAACGCGGTCTACCATGTTCAATTCTCTCCCAAGAGCTGTCCAGCCATCAATATAGCCAGCCTTACATCCACCGCATGGCCTTTTGCGCGCCAATCCGCAACGAATTGCGGCAGCTCGGTCAATTTAACGCGGTGTACCGTGATATCTTCGCTATCGGTTCCGCCGCCTTCGCTAACTTTGGTCAGGCCGTGCGCGCGCAAAAGGGTAAAACTCTCGCTGACCATGCCAGGGCTGGAGAAGTACTCGCCAAGGTTTTCCATCCGTTCTGCGATGTAACCGGTTTCTTCTTCCAGCTCGCGTGCGGCGGCTGTTTCGGGCGCTTCGCCTTCCGCGCCGTCATCATCGCCGATCAGACCCGCGGGAATCTCCAAGCTGCGCTTGCCCAGGGGGATGCGGTATTGCTCCACCAGCAAGACGTGGTCGCCATCAATAGCGATAATTGCGGCGGCGCGGATGTTGCGGGCGCGGCCCACATATTCCCATCGGCCGCGCACCTTGGCTGTGATGAATTTCCCCTCCCAGACAATATTTTCAGGAAGGTTTGCGTCAGGATCGGATGTTGTCATCCAGCGGGTTTAGACTTCGATCAGCCTGTCTGGCAATTCGTTCTCGTCATCTTCGGCGCGCGGGAAGTGCTCTGAAAGAACGATGCCCACATCGCGGACACCTGCGGCAATGCCTTCCGCAATGTTGCCTTGCTTAATTTCTGCAAGCATATCGGCCATGGCTTCGCCCCATACTTCGGCATCGACCTTGTTGGCGATAGGTTCGTCGGCGACGATCTCTGCCCGGTGTTCGCGCATCGACAGATAAATCATTATGCCTGTGCGGCCATGCGTGCGGCGTTCCGCACCGACTTTGAAATGCGCGATTGCGCGCTCGTGGACACGCGCGGTTTTAACCCGTCCAGGAATAAGCGCAAAGCGCACTGCATCCGAAAGCTGTACCAGCCACAAGACGAGGAACCAGAATATTGCCGCGCCCGCAGCCATCGCGAAGATTTCGCGCGCGGACCAGTCGGTGTTCCAGCTATCGTGAAATCCCGCATAGGTGTCGAGCAACAGGTCCGGGAATGTGACGCAGAATGTCAGCGCCAGGAATGTAGCAAGGGCGCACCACGCAAGCGCGATGTCGGTATATCCATCGGATTTATCCGCCACCACCGTGACGATTTCGCCAGAGGTGGTAAGCTCTGCCTCAGCCACGGCATTGGTGACAATTTCATGCGCTCTTGCATCGAGATAGGTTTTGCGTGCCATTGCCTGTCCTTACCAGCCGCCAGAGGCGCCGCCGCCCCCGAAACTGCCGCCACCGCCGGAAAACCCGCCGCCACCAAAACCGCCACCGCCGCCAAAGCCGCCGCCGCCGGAACTTCCGCCACCAGCTGCCCCGCGTAATACTGCGCTGCCAACTTCCCACAAGATGATGTCACCCACACCGCTGCCGGTTAGAGTGCCATTGCGGCGATAGCGTTTGCCGCGTTTGCCGCCGCGCAGCATCGGGATAATTACGAAAAGAAGAAAGAACCCGAGGAAGATGATTGTCGGGAAATCTAGACTGGCCCCGTCACTATTACCTCGTGCAGGCTGGCTGGCCTGCGCGGCAATGGCACGTGCTTCCTCTTCGGGAAGGGTCAATTGCTGGATTATAGTATCGGTGGCTGCGTCAATCCCGCCTGCATAATCGCCTTGCCGGAACAGCGGCAACATCTGCTTCTGGACAATCAAGGTAGAAAGGCCGTCTGTCAGAACCGGCTCAAGCCCGTAACCCACCTCGATACGGGTTTTACGTTCATTGGGCGCGATCAGCAGTAACACGCCATCATTGCGCTCGGCATCGCCAATTCCCCAATTTCGGCCCAGCTGATACCCATAATCGGCAATATCATATCCCTGCAGGTCGGGCAGAGTGGCAATCACGAATTGCCGCTGGGACTGCGTTTCCAGAGCCGCCAGTTTGGCCGTTAATTGCGCTTCTTGCGCGTCAGGAATGATATTTGCGGCATCGACCACGCGGCCCGTCAACTCGGGAAATTCCTGAGCCGAAACGGGCGACGCGATCAAACAGAACGCCGCAGCAAAGCCTGCGATCAGGCGTGAAAATACCGCCATTCTTGCAATCAATTCTCGCTATCGGTGCCGAGATCCAGACGTTCAGCGACTTCTGCGCCTTCTGTAACGGCCGTGTAGGAAGCCATTGGTTCTGCGCCATGGATCAGGTTTGCGCCGATTGTATCGGGGAAGGTGCGGATCGTGGTGTTATACACCCGCACGGCTTCGTTGTAGTCCTTGATCGCAATACGGATCTTGTTCTCGATACCTTCGGCCTGCCCTTGCAGCATCAGGAAATTGTCGTTCGATTTCAGTTCCGGATAACGCTCGACGTTCAGCATCAAACGGCCAAGGCCCTGGCTAAGCTGACCCTGTGCTGCCTGAAATTGCGCCATTTTGTCAGGGTCGGTCAGATCATCGGCTGAAATCTGCACGCTGGTTGCCTTCGCGCGCGCTTCGATAACATCGGTGAGGATGCCTCCCTCGCGGTCAGACGCGCTGGTGGCAATTTCACCAAGGTTTGCCAGCAGGTTGGAACGCTCCTGAAATGCGGCTTCTACGTCAGCCCATTTCGCTTTCGCGGCTTCTTCAGCGGTCGGAACCGAGTTAATACCGCACGCAGCGAGGCCGAGAGATGCCGCAGCGACCAATGCAAAGCGGCGTATTTTGGTGAAATTCATATGTGGAGCTCCCCAAGTAGAATGCGCAGCGGCCTGTCGGGCCAGCCAGCGCGAATGATCTGTGTTACTGATATAGAACGCCCCTGTAGTTTTTCAAGCTGATACACCCGCGCGGAAAGCCACTCTTGGCAGCGACAAAAAATGCTGGCAAATGCGCCGCTGAACATAATTAAAAGGGGGTTCACCATGTTAACAGAGTTCAAGGATTTCATTGCCAAAGGTAACGTAATGGAATTGGCCGTTGCGGTTATTATCGCCGGTGCCTTCGCTGTTATCGTCGCCTCGCTGACAGACGATTTGATCATGCCGATTGTCGGAATGATCTTTGGAGATGTCGACTTCAGCAGCAAGTACACGGTGCTTAGCGGGCAAGAGCTGATTACCGAAGGTATGTCGCTCGAAGCGGCACGCGAAGCGGGTGCCAACGTGTTGGCATGGGGCGCATTCATTACCTCGATCATCAACTTCGTGATCCTGGCCTTCATCATCTTCATGCTCGTTCGTTATGCCACCAAGGCGCAAGAGCGTTTCGAGAAGAAAGAAGAAGAAGCGCCAGCAGGTCCGACTGAAATCGAACTGCTGACCGAAATTCGGGATGCGTTGAAGAAATAATTGGACGGGGCGCTTTTGCGCGTTCCGCCATACATACACTTCACATTAAGCGGGCAGGGTCTATATAGGCCTTGCCCGTTTTTGCGGGATATGGCGATAAATTGCGGTGTGCAATAGACATAACGGACCCGGGGGCAGTACCCGGCGGCTCCACCAAAAACGGCGGTTCTCTGCCATTTCTGACGGGGCCGAACTAGGATCGACGTGTGTTGAAAAGCATTGTTTTTGCCCGGGTTGAGAATCCCCGTAAAAAGCTCATTTTTATAAGTGCAAACGATAACGACGCACTCGCTCTCGCTGCGTAATTTGAAGGCCTAGCGGCCTGACTTTACAAAGCCTAAGCGCGGTTGGACCCACCGGGCAACAGAAGCGGATTCCGGGGCTCCGGGGGTAGCTAGCAACAGAAACCCCCACTCTCATTCCACCGGATGGAACACCGTTTGCCGAGGCAATTGGGGGCTTACCCCCACTCATGTTTAATTGAACGCGAGAGAGGCAGATCTATTCTGTCGCGGCTTGTTTCTGCGCCTGCTCATATCGCAGTGCATCCAATATCTTTGCACCGCCAAGGAACACTGCGCCGCTGCACGCGGCGAACAGGGTCCAACCGGGCCATCCGGGATAGATGTCGAGATAGTGGCTGCCGCGATCCATCGCGCCCAGCGCGAGAGCGAAGATGATCAAATACGCCTCAAACTTCGTCTTGATGACAAACAGACGTCCGATCTTCTTTAGCATGCGCTCCCTTTCGTTAACTTTTTACACAGCAAACACCGTGCCAGACACGCTTCTGTGCGGGTTGTGATAGTTAATGTGGAGCCAAGTGTAACACGGTCCGACAGTCAGTCCACCGCGTTAACCTAGCTTAGTCAAATCAAGCGCAGTCAGTAAGGCCATGCGCGCATCCGTAACGTGCTGTGCAAGGTTAGCGTCCCCGATTTGGGCAGGCTCTATAGTTTCAGGCCATGTCTCGGTGATAATGTTTCCGATCAATTCAGCCTTGGCATCATCCAGTAGAAAACGCGGATCGACAAATTCCGGGTCGGTAACCACGCGCAGCCGCAAACAGGCGGGGCCGCCGCCATTGGCCATGCTCTGCCGGACATCGACGAAGCGCACCGCGCGTATCGGATGGTTTCCGCCAATAGCAGTCTCTGCCCAACGCTCGACAGACGGTATCTTGGCCTCCAGCGGGGCGATCAGCTCCATGCCCCCATCGGGCAGGGTCACCAGCTGCGAATTGAACAGATAAGTCTTGATCGCTTCTGCCAGCGACACGCTGTCCGCGGGTACTTCTACAACTTCCAGCTCGGGGAACTTCGCGCGGATTTCGGCATAGGCGGCCTGCTGGTCCGCGAATGCGAGCGCATGCGTAAACAGAACCCGCTCATTTGCCACCGCCACTACATCATTGTGAAACGCGCCAGCCTCGATCGCATCCGGATTTTGTTCGATAAAGACCGTCTTCTCGGGCCGCAGACCGTGGAGGCGTGCCACCGCACGGCTGGCCTGTTCGTGCTGGCGGGCAGGGAACTTGCCGCCCGGACGTCCATAGACAAACACTTCGACACCCGAAGAACCGTGTCCGGTGCAAAAGCGCATATGATTGGCCGCGCCTTCATCGCCAAAGCTGGCGGGCACCGCGTCATGCACAGCGAAATATTCGGGATTGCCAAAGGCGATTTTCAGCTGCGCAGCAGTGTCCTGCCATTCCTGCCCGCGATGCAGCATGGTGACCAGGTTGGCGGGGGTGAAATGGCACTTTCCGTCGGCTGTATCTGCGGCAGGACTGACCGTGGCGGCATTGGCGGTCCACATAGAACTGGCCGACCATGCAGCGCGTGTCAGGGCCGGATCAGCGGTCCCGTCCACTCCCAATGCAGTGAGCAACGCAGTGTTTGGGCGCGGGAGGGGGAGGAGAAACCCCTGCGCCAATCCGAGTGCGCGATTGGCCTGCATTTTCTCCAGTCCCTGCAACGCAGCGGCGCGCGGATACGACACATTGCCTTTGTGCGAAGCGGAGGCAATATTGCCCAGGCTAAGGCCTGCGTAATTGTGGCTTGGTCCTACAATTCCGTCAAAGTTGATTTCCTGCACGCTCACCGGGCGACGCTCCACACAACATCACCGGGCTTCACATCCAGAGTGTCTGCGGCAGCGGAATCAAGCTCTACGGTGCCGTCGTCATTAAGCTTACGTAAGCCGTAGCAGCATCGGAACGTCGTCAGATTGCCGGCGGCCACAAGTGACTTCTCCCCTTCTTCAAGTTCCACGGAAGACACCTCGGCTTTGTGCGAACCGGCGACGCTTTTAACACTGTCGGTGCGCGCGATCATTGACGGGCCGCCGTCGAAAATATCGACGTAGCCTTCGTAGCGGAAGTTTTCGTTTTCCAGCATCCTCATCGCGGCACGGCCCGTGGGGTGAGGCAGGCCGATAACATCGCGCGCGCTATCGCTGAGCATCGCGACATAGACCGGATGCTTGGGCATCAAATCGGCAATAAACTGGTTGCCGTTGATCGCGTTAAAATAGTCGGCTTCTTGGAAAGTCATGCCGAAGAAACGTCCGGCAACACCGTCCCAAAATGGCGATCCACCGCGATCATCGATGATGCCGCGCAGTTCCGCCAGAACGCGGTCTGCAAACCGTTCGCGGTGCATGGCGATAAACAGATAGCGGCTTCGGGCGAGGAGCAATCCCAAGCCACCGGCGCGCTCGTTCGGATGCAAGAACAATCCGCCTACTTCGCTAGATCCCTCCAGATCGGTGGTCAGGCTGAGCATTTCCGCGCGGACTGTCCGGTCCAGTTCTTGGGAATGCTGCGTCAGCGTATTGAGCCGGTAGGAATAGAACGGCCATTGCTGACCGACTTGCGAAAACAGCTGGCAGGTGCCGCGCACAGCGCCCGTTTCTGTGTTTTCAAGCACAAGTACAAATTGGTCATCACCGATGGTGCCTTCATCGCGTTCGAATGCGGAGGCGGCACGATCCAGTTTCGCACCCAAGGCGGTCCGGTCCGGCGGAAGGTTGGTAAAACCGCCACCGGTTAATTTTGCCATTTCATAAAGCGGTTCCAGATCTTCGGAACGCGCTGCGCGCAAACGAAAGGTCAAAGCTCTTCTCCAGAAGCAAGTCGGTGGATCACCAGCGCAGACAAAGCCGCCCGTTCTGATAACGAATCCACAATCATATATTCGTCAGATGAATGAATGGCACCGCCGCGCACGCCCATCGTATCGACGACAGGCACGCCGCAGGAGGCGATATTGTTTCCGTCACATACACCGCCGGTTGATTGCCAGCCGATGGTCTGACCCAAAGAAGCGCCGCAATCGCGCACCAGATCAAACAGGCGCTGAGCTTTGCGATCCACGGGTTTAGGAGGGCGCGAAATGCCGCCATGTTGATGGATGTCGACCTCGTGCGCCTGTTTGACGTCACCTACCAGAGCGGCAAGCGCGGCTTCAAATTGCTGTGCTGCATCGGGGCTTTTAGGGCGGATATTAAAGCGCAGCACGGCATGGTCGGGCACCACATTATTTGCAGCGCCGCCTTCAATCTTGGCGGGATTGACCGGGCATTCATCTGTCTGCAGCTGCTTTAACCCCAGAACCAATGAAGCCGCTGCGACAATCGCATTGCGCCCGTCCTGCGGATTGCGGCCCGCATGGGCAGATTTGCCTGTGATAATGAGTGAGTAGTTGCCGCTGCCGCCGCGCGCATGGGCCAGTGTGCCGTCGGGCAAGGCAGAAGGTTCGTAGGTAAGCGCCGCATATTTACCTTGCGCCATCGTTTCTATCAGCGGCGCGGAGGCGAGCGAGCCGGTTTCTTCGTCCGAATTAATCAGGACATCGTAGCCGATCCGGTGGGCAAATTCCGATTGTTCCACTGCTTTCAATGCGTGAAGGAATACCGCTATTCCGCCTTTCATATCGGCGAGGCCGGGACCATTTAGAACACCGTCTTCGAGCCAGGTTTGGTTCTGAAAACTGCTTTCCTTCGGGAATACTGTGTCCATATGACCGGTGAACAAAAGCCTGCGCTCTGCGTTCGGGCGCACAGATAGTGTCAGATGCTGGCCGTGCTGTTTGTCAAATTCGCGCCCGTCTGCGCCCACTGCCGTGACAGGGGCTGGTTCGACCAGCTTCACATCACCGGGCAGTGCGGTAAACGCATCTGCCAGCGTTCCTGCCATCTCCGCCAGCCCGTCAAGATTGGCGGTGCCGGTGTTGATCGCGCTCCAGCTTTGCGCGTCTTCCAGCATCGCTGCCTGGTCGATAGGCGCGATTAGCGCTTCGGATTGTGCGTCCAATTGTTTCATCTGTAACTGCTCTAGCGGGGTGCGATGGTCCTTCCAACCCCGTCGGCAAGGCAGTAACTGATAGATGTGGGCAATCGGGTGCATATCCCCGTTGCAATTGCCGCTCTGTGTCGTCATATCAGCCTCGTCCTCCCCAGACAGATTTTAACCGGATTGCCTGCGCGTCATGCGTCGGGCCTAAATGTGCGAGGACTGAATGAGCGATATTACTGATCGGGCAGGGTTGCAGGTAGATAGCAATCTGGCCGAGTTTCTAGAGCGCGAAGTGCTGGCCCCTCTTGGCCGGGATGCCGGCGAATTCTGGAGCGGATTTGCCGCTCTGCTGGCTAAGTTTGCACCGCGTAACCGCCAATTGCTGGACAAGCGCGAATCGCTGCAGTCTCAGATCGATAGCTGGCACCGCCAGCACCGCGGGCAACCGCATGACGCAGCAGCCTATCGCGCGTTTCTGGAAGATATCGGATATCTGGTGCCGGAACCGGGTGACTTCACCATCGGCACACAGAATGTCGATCCCGAAATCGCCACGATGGCAGGGCCGCAATTGGTGGTTCCCATCCTGAATGCGCGTTTCTTGTTGAATGCGGCGAATGCCCGCTGGGGCAGCCTGTATGACGCATTTTACGGCACCGATGCGCTGGAAGATGCGCCCGCAGCGCAGCAAGCCGGATATTGTCCGGTGCGCGGTGCGGCAGTGATTGCTGCAGGCCGCATGTTTTTGGACAAAGCTGTTCCGTTAAAATCCGGCAGCTGGGCAGATATTGAGGATCCCTCGCTCGGCATCGCGATTGCCGATGACAGTCAGTATGTCGGGCAGACGGATACAGGCCGGATGTTCAAGAACCACGGTTTGCATATCGAAGTTCAGTTTGATGCAAACAGCCCCATTGGTTCCACTGACAAAGCAGGCATCTCTGACATTGTTCTTGAAAGCGCGCTGACCACTATTGCCGACTGCGAGGACTCTGTTGCTGCGGTGGATGCGGAAGACAAGCTGCTCGCCTACACCAATTGGCTGGGAGTGATCCGCGGCGATCTGGAGGAAAGCTTTCAGAAGGGCGGTCAAACGCTGACGCGCAAACTGGCGGGCAATAAGCGCGTGATCCGCACCGAGGGCAGCGAAATCGAGCTATCCGGACGCAGCCTGATGTTCGTGCGCAATGTCGGCCATTTGATGACCAATCCGGCAATTCACCTGCCCGACGGCAGCGAAATCCCCGAAGGGATCATGGATGCTGTTTTCACCAGCGCAATCAGCACGATCGACGTGGAAGGTAAGGGCCGGTTCGGCAATTCCGCGCATGGTTCGATTTATATCGTCAAACCGAAAATGCACGGACCGGAAGAATGCGCTTTCACCAATGATCTGTTCAATGCGGTAGAAGATTTGCTCGGCTTGCCGCGCCATACGATCAAGGTTGGGGTGATGGATGAAGAGCGCCGCACCAGCGCAAATCTGGGCGCGTGTATCCACGCGGTGAAAGACCGGATTGTATTCATCAATACCGGTTTCTTGGACCGGACAGGTGACGAAATTCATACTTCGATGCAGGCTGGCCCAATGGTCCGCAAAGGCGAGATGAAATCGAGCGACTGGCTTACTGCATATGAGGCGCGCAATGTCGGTATCGGCCTGCGTCACGGCTTGTCCGGTAAAGCGCAAATCGGCAAAGGTATGTGGGCTGCACCCGATCTGATGGGGCAGATGATGCGCGAGAAAATCGGCCATCTGAATGCAGGCGCGAACACCGCTTGGGTTCCATCTCCTACCGCCGCGACGCTGCACGCGCTGCACTATCACAGCAAGGATGTGTTCGAAGTTCAGAAGGGGCTGGGTGAGGTTCCAGGTCTCGAGCCGCTATTGTCGATCCCGCTCGCGCAAGGCACCAATTGGTCGGAAGACGAGGTGCGCGAGGAGCTGGATAATAACTCTCAGGGCCTGCTTGGCTATGTCGTTCGCTGGATCGATGCCGGCGTTGGCTGTTCCAAGGTGCCGGACATCAACGATGTAGGTCTTATGGAAGACCGCGCCACTCTGCGCATATCGTCACAGCATATGGCAAACTGGTTGCTGCACGGTGTGTGTACGGAAGATCAGGTGATGGACAGCCTGAAACGGATGGCGGCGAAGGTCGACGCACAGAATGCGGGCGATTCCAGCTATGAACCAATGACCGGAAATTGGGACGGAGTGGCTTTCACAGCAGCCTGCGATTTGGTGTTCAAGGGCGCTGCGCAGCCTAGCGGTTATACCGAACCGTTGCTTCACCAATGGCGGCTTAAGAAAAAGGCGGGGTAGC
>JAHDBR010000002.1:2416-18093 GCA_020630295.1 Sphingomonadaceae bacterium | reverse complement strand
GGTTATACCGAACCGTTGCTTCACCAATGGCGGCTTAAGAAAAAGGCGGGGTAGCAGGAGAGGGCAGCGCTGCTAAACGGGGCACATGGCCCGAAGCTTTGCCCGTGTTTTTGTGACCCTGCTCATCCTTGTTGGCGCAGGGCTTGTTCTATGGAATCGAGGAATGCCGATTTGGCCGCCGGAATTTGTCGTGCAGGATGGTGAAGCTGCGTTTGGGAGATGGCTGGAAGAGGACGTAGAACGCGTAGCCAAATATCGCAGCTTTCAGGCGTTTCTGAGAGAGCGTGGCGCTGACGACATTGTGCCGACATGGCAGCTTATGCGCGTGGATGCATTTTACGCCGCCAAGTGCGAGCTTTCGCCCTTTGCAATACCTCCGGAAAATTTGTGGCCGAACGTTGTCCCAGCGCTCAAAATCGTCCGCGACCAGATCATTCCGGAAACCGGCCCTGTTACAGTTCTGTCATCTTACCGGACGCAGCAGGTGAATGTTTGCGCACGGGGCGCGAGCAGAAGCAAACACCTGTCATTTTCCGCTCTTGATCTTGCGACCCGGGATAGGCAGCGCGGCGAAGCGCTGTACCGCCGCTTGTGCGCCATTCATACCCAAGCCGGACCAGCCAGCCGTATGGGACTGGGGGCGTATTTTGATCCGGACCAACCCGGCTATGCAGGCGGGCGGTTTCACATCGATGCTGAGGGGTATCGCAGTTGGGGCCGCGGCTACACAGCCGCAAGCAGCCCGTGCAAGTCCTTCAACTAAGAGCCTTTGCAAGCGCTACAAATTCGCTGACATCCAGCGTTTCTGCACGGCGAGTTTCTTCGATTTGCAGATCGGCCATAGCATCTAAAGCGCCGGGCACGCCCTTCAAGCTCTGCCGCAACATCTTGCGGCGTTGGCCAAAGGCGGCGGCGGTCAGTCGCTCTAGCACATCGACGCGGACACCTGTGGGCATCACATCGGGGATGATGTGGACTATTGCGCTCATCACCTTCGGGGGCGGGGTAAAGGCGCTGCGATGCACCTTCATCGCTAGTTTTGCCGCCGATCGCCATTGGGCCAACACTGCCAAGCGGCCAAAGGCAGATCCGCCCGGCACCGAGACGATGCGCTTGGCTACCTCCTGCTGGAACATCAGCGTCAGCGAAGTCCATTGCGGTGGCCATTGCTGCCCGCCCAGCCAGTTGACCAGCAATGCTGTGCCCACATTATAAGGCAGATTGGCAACCACGGCGAAGGGCTCTCCCATAATCTCGCCATGATCCATTTTCATTGCATCACCTTCGATCACGGTGAGCTTGCCCGGAAATGCCTCTTCCAGTTCGGCCAGCGCAGGCAGGCAGCGCGTGTCCATTTCAATGGCTGTCACGCGCGCACCGGCGCGCAACAATGCGCGGGTCAGCCCGCCCGGGCCGGGACCGATTTCAAGCACTGCCTTATCCGTCAGATCGCCAGGTATCGCGGCGATACGGTCCAGCAGTTGTTGGTCAAACAGGAAATTCTGGCCAAGTGCTTTCGACGCACTCAAACCGTGGCGCGCGATTACATCCCTGAGTGGGGGCAATTCGGCTGCGTCCCCGTGCTCAGACATCGGTTTCAGCGTCAGCTTTGACACGCGCTTCATAGGCTACGCGATTTGATGCGCATTTGGCTGCCATCTTGATAGCGGCAATCATCGCCCCCGGATTGGCGATACCATAACCTGCAATATCGAAAGCAGTGCCGTGGTCGGGAGAGGTGCGAATGATCGGCAAGCCCAGCGTCACATTGACCCCTTCATCAAAGTCCAGCGCCTTCACAGGTATTAGCGCCTGATCGTGATACATACACATCGCCACACTATACGTGCTGCGTTTATGGGCCGAGAACATGGCATCGGCGGGATGCGGTCCGATGGCGTCGATGCCGCTTATATTCAGCTGTTTGATTGCCGGGGAGATGATGGTTTCTTCCTCGTGCCCGAATTTACCGCCTTCGCCCGCATGGGGGTTCAGACCGGCGATGGCGAGGTGTGGCTGCGGGATCGCGAAATCGCGTTGCAATGCAGCGGCGGTAATGGTGCATCGGTGGACTATGAGATCTTTGGTAATCCGTGACGGGACCTCTGCCAGAGGGCAATGCACCGTCAGCGGAACTGTGCGCAATTGCGGTCCGGCCAGCATCATCACCGCATCTTCCGCATCCAGATCGCAAGCAGCGGCGAGAAATTCTGTTTGCCCTGGAAACGCGAAACCTGCCTTTGCCAGTTCGGACTTGGCGACGGGGGCGGTTGCAATTGCGGGAACTTCGCCGCCCACAGCCAGTTGCGTAGCCCCTTCCAGAGATGCCAGCGCAAGCCTTGCGCCGTCTTCATGGGGTGATCCGGGAGTGTAAGCGCAATCCATGCTGCCGAATACGGGCAGGGCGTTATCAAAAACATCAGCAGCCTCTGCAATAGAGGCGACAAGCTGGACCGGAATGTCGAGCTCTATCGCCTCCGCCGCTTGCTGCAGTACGCCGCAGCCGCCCACAACAAAGAAAGGAGCAAGTTCTTGCGCCTGCCTTTGTGCCCACGCACGGACAATCAGTTCGGGCCCGATTCCCGCAGGATCACCCAGCGAGATCGCTATCGGCGTCAATTATACTCGATGAATGCGTCGTTGCGCAGATCGCGGAGATAGCGCTGCGCCCGCTTCTGGATGCGCTCTTCTTCCTTCTGGGCCATGACCTCTTCAAATTTAAGTCCGCCCACTTCTTCCGGATCATCGCGTCCGCACAGCATCAAAACCCGGACACCGTCGGCAATCGAGCCGAAGGGCGGGGTTGTTTGACCGACTTGCAGGGCGAGCATGGAGGCCTGAAGCTGTTCGGGAAGCGCACGGGCACGCAGTTCGTTTACAACCACGTCAGCACCGATGGATGATGCAACCGTTTCTGCATCGCCGCAGCCGCGCATTGATTGTACCGCCTGCGTGAATTGTTCAACGCGGGCCGACGCTGCTTCCTGTGTTACGCCCGGCGCAAAGCCGATCGAAATCTGTTTCAGGCTCAACATCGCATCACGCGGATCTGCAGAGAGAACCTGACGCTTGTCGATCAGATACAAAATGGAAAAGCCGCCGGGAATTGGGATAGGTCCGCGCAATTCGCCGGGCTGCATCTGGGCTGCTTGCGAGGATAGTTCTGCGGGTAATTGCGCCAGCCGAACAAAGCCCAAATCGCCGCCAACTGCTGCAGTCGATGCTTCCGAGAATTGGCGGGCATAGGCCACGAAACTGCCGCCTTGGCGAAGTTGGTCCACGATCTGAGAGGCATTCTGCTGCACAGCGGCAGAGCTTTCCGGTGTCGCGCTGAGGTAGATTTCACCCAAGCGGAATTCCTCGGTTCCCTTTGACGCTTCCATCCGCGCCATTTCTTCGCGGACTTCTTCTTCGGACACATTGATGAAGGGAGAGATATTACGGCGGAGCAGGTTCTGCCATGCCAGCTCTCCGCGAATTTGCCGTTTTAGCGACGCAGGCGAAGAACCGATGCCGACCAGATACTGATCCATTGCTGTCGGATTAGTGCCAAAGTTTTGGGCGGCGAGCTGTTGGTAGCGCTGGTTTACCTGTTCCTGCGCGACTTCAACTTCTTGCGCGGCCGCTTCCTGAATCTGCAATGTCTCGTCAATCAGGTTGCGCAATACTTGCATGCGCACGCGCTCAAGCTCTTCCGGAGGAAGCTCGCCGTCAGAGGCGGCTACCAGTAATGCCGTGCGATGATCGACATCAGTGCCGGTAATCACCGAGCCATTCACCACGGCGGTAGCTGAACGGACGTTCGGATCATTTTCACCGAGCAAAACAACATTGTCAGGAATATTCAGCGTGTTGGCGCCATTCGCCGTTTGCGCCTGCAGCGCGATAGGACTGGCGGCGAGGCCAAGGGCGGCAAGCCCGCCAAGAAGCTTGGAAAAAGTCATTTGGGTCACATGTAAATTCCGTTTGCAGCGCGTATCATCGCGCCTTGGGGTGTGCGGCATATGGTCATTCCAGGCTTAACCAAAGCTGAGTAACCGGCGGAATAGCGTGTTTGCAAGGCGTTGCCAATGACCCGCTGCATCCGGATTGCGGATAGATTTGCCAGCTAGAAGCCGAGATTTTTGAGCGCGAAATACAGCTGGAATGTATCACCGCGCTCCGCGTCGCCGGCATTTACATAATCCCGCCGCCAAGTCAGGCCGAGTTCAAGGCAATCATCCTGATATGCAACGCCCAATCGCGTACGGATCGGTTCGAACCCGTCAGAGCTGAAGGTGGGGTCTTCATTCCGGTCGGTCAGGTTGATTACTCCCGCCCCGAAAATCGACCAGTATTTCGCAAAGGCCACACGCGTCGCAAAGCGCAGTTCTTCGCGGTCCTGCAAATCTTCAATGCCGGCAGCAATATCGCGGTCCAGCCGTAGATAGCCGACCTCTGCATATGTGCGTTTCGATCCGATTGTCGCGTCAAATTCATTACGGCGCAGCGCGAAGTCATCTTTATCGATCCGGTAGCGGTGCGTGACTTTCAGGAAGTCGCGATATTTGACTTCGGTGCGGCCTACAAAATCGGATACACGCTCGCTC
The DNA here is from genome assembly GCA_020630295.1 of Sphingomonadaceae bacterium. Lineage (GTDB taxonomy): Bacteria > Pseudomonadota > Alphaproteobacteria > Sphingomonadales > Sphingomonadaceae > Pontixanthobacter. The sequence continues at coordinate 13,504 of JAHDBR010000002.1, read as the reverse complement.
AGACCTGTACCGTCGATGAGAATGTCGGCATCTTTGTCGAGCCTGTATGACTGGCCGAGCGTCGTACTGATTTTCCAGCCGGGCATCTGCAATTCCCAGTCAAAACCGTATGTTACCCGCGCGCCATCTTCCACGCGGTCATAGCCGGGGAAGCGGTTAAGCGCGAACAGGTTAGAGTCTTCCAGATCAATCGCACGCGCATCTTCATTGGGGACTGCCAGATTGCGAATGGGCGGGGTGGCGACCAACTGGACACGCGGCGTGAATACTTGCGTTCCGCCAAAAGCCTCGCCCACAAACGGCCACTCCATATCCACGGCTGCCAATGCGATACCGCGGGCCTGCCACCCGGGGTTGCCGCGGTAAATTGCGGTCGCGGTGAGATTGTTTTCATCGCTGTGATAAACATCCCCGCGCACAAGGCCGGTGAAGGTAACAACTTGGCCCAGCCCGGTCAGCTTGCGCAGATCCCACCGCGCACCAGCAAAGGCGCGCTGTGTATCTTGTCCGATATCCCGCGTAATCGCCAGCGAGTTTGCCTGTAATTGCAACGTTCCGCCAAGCCCGGCGGGATCGGCAAAACGTTTGCGGTAATCAATGACCGGTAAAGCAAATGGCACCTGACCTTGATCGGCGCCGATACGCAGCGTTTGCGTGGCCCAGCCGGCAATCGAAAGGTACGATGTGTTGGAGATACGTTCCAAATTCAGCGTTGATCGAAGCCGGTCTTCACGGCTGATATCATACCTGCGCAGGAATGTCCGATCGCTGGCCACGCGAACGGAGCCGGTCAAGCTCCATTCGGGCGTAAACTGAAACTTGCCATTAGCGAATAGATAGCCGCGTAAGTCATTTTCGGTAGTGGCCTCCGCACCGAACCGGCTGATACGGTTACTATTAGTGGCATAGCCGGTGATTTGATACGCGCCCCGGTCGGTTAAATGGCGCCACTGCGCCGATACCATCGGCGGTGCGTCGCTAAAGATATATGCATTGGCTTCCAGATCTTTATTGTCATCAAGCCGCCAGTAATAGCCGGCCTGAACCTCGACCCCATTGGATTCAGAGAAGCGTAGGTCGGGAATGACAAAACCCGAAACGGCTCTTCCGTCGGTGCGTACCGCCAGCCCCGGGAGCGGAAGCAAGCGCGCGCCGAATAATTCCAGATAGGCGCCTTTGAAGCGTATCTGCTTGTCTTCGGGGTCATAGGTGACCCGGTCGGCAGTGATCCGCCAGCTCGGGTCTTTGTTGCAATTGTCCGGATCAACAACAGCGCAGGCGCTGTAGGCGGCATCAGTAAGGATGACTGATCCGTCTTCCTGTCGCAAACCGTTGCGTGCGGCCAATCGCCCGCCCTCGCGTAGGGACAGCAGCAAGTCTTCCATGGCCCCGACTTCGAATGTGTCAGTCAGCTCTATCCGGTCGGTGTAAAGCTGGTTGCCCTCCTCATCGACAAGCCGGACATCGCCCATCGCGACGATCTCGCCGCTTTTCCGGTCCCAAGTCACTTGTTCTGCGCGAACCGACTGGTCTTCACTGCGCAGGATCACTGTGCCGGTGGCGGTGACGATATCGTTTTCCGAATCGTATGATAGTTCGTTTGCTTCAAAGTCGATTTCGCGCGGGGTAGCAGCTTGCTGCGCTGGAGCATCGATTTCATTGATCTGTTGTTCTACCGGCAGCAATGCGTCCGGAGCGATAGCGGCTTCATCCTGCGCCGCCGCATTCGATCCGGCGCAAAGCGCAATAGCAGCCGCGCAAATACGCGCGGCAGGAACGATTCGACCAGCGCTTCGTAAATCGGCAGAGGGCGCGAAGTTGGGCAGCATGGCTTGCCTATCGCACCGCCCGCGACTAATCGCAATTCCATTCCTTGGCAGCACGCCAGACGCAGCGTTATTGCGGGCAAGCCAAGACTGAAACATGATTTTTGGAGATCCCATGCAGGTCAATTTTAGCGACACCCAACCTTCTGATACGAGCCTTGTGGCGCATATTGCCGATAAGGGCAAAACACCAGAAGGTTTAGAAAAATCCCTAAGCGAAGGCGCGAAAGCCGCCCGCTTCAAGGGAAATGCTGGCCAGCTGTTTGAGGGTTTCGTTGACCGCAACGGCACCGTCACACGCGTTGCTATTGCCGGTGCAGGTGCGGCAGATGCGGATGCCCGCCCGATCAATCTCGAAAAAGCAGGGGCCGCGCTGGCCGCTAAATATCTGACATCTGGCGAGACATCGCTCGTTCTTGATCTGTCGGATACCGGCCTTGATGCGGCACATGCGGCATCTGTACTGCTGGGCCTGCGTTTGCGGAGCTGGCGCCATGATCTCTACCGGACAAAGCTGAAAGACGAACAGAAGATCAGTCTTGAAACGGTCACCGTTGTCGGCGCGCCAGATGGCACAGAAGCCGCATGGGAAGATGCAGCGGCTGTGGCAGAAGGCGTGGAGTTTACCCGTCATCTCGTCGCAGAGCCTGCGAACAAGGTCTATCCGGTGAGCTTCGTCGAAAAGTGCCAAGAGAAATTTGCTGGCACTGGCGCAGAGCTGATCGTTCTGGATGATGACCAAATGGAAGCGCTGGGCATGGGGTCTCTGCTCGGCGTCGGCCTTGGTTCGGAGCAACCTTCGCGCATTCTTGCGATCAAATGGAATGGCGGCGCTGATGGCGATGCGCCGATCGCATTTGTCGGCAAGGGTGTGACTTTCGATACCGGCGGCATATCGTTGAAACCTGGTCCCGGCATGGGCGACATGAAATGGGATATGGGCGGCTCCGGCGCGGTTGTCGGCGCAATGCTGACATTGGTGAAGCGCAAGGCAAAAGCAAACATCGTCGGCGTTGTTGGCCTGGTCGAGAATATGCCGGACGGTAAGGCGCAGCGCCCGGGCGATGTGGTTACTTCCATGTCGGGCCAGACAATCGAAGTGCTGAATACTGATGCGGAAGGCCGGCTTGTGCTGGCAGATGCGCTCACTTGGACCCAGCGCGAGTTCAAACCGAAGCGGATTGTGGATCTGGCAACGCTTACCGGCGCTATGATTATCGCGCTTGGCAATGAACATGGCGGTCTGTTTTCCAACGATGACAGTCTGGCGGATGATCTGCTCGCCGCAGGTTCTGCGGTGGGCGACAAATTGTGGCGTTTCCCGCTTTCCGCTGGCTATGACAAGCTGATCAATAGCCCGATTGCGGACATGCAGAATATCGGCCCTCGCGGTGCCGGTTCGATTACCGCAGCGCAGTTCTTAAAACGGTTTATCGAAGACGATACACCTTGGGCGCACCTCGACATCGCGGGCATGGTCTGGGCTGATAAAGCCGGACAAACATGGGACAAGGGCGCGACGGGCTATGGCGCACGTTTGCTCGACCGGTTCGTGCGCGATACCGCCGGAGCGTAATTTCTGAATGGCCCGCATGCGTAAAAAGGCAGACTTGCCCAGCAAGGATTGCAAAGCGTGCGGGCTACCATTCACTTGGCGCAAAAAGTGGGAGCGAGACTGGGACAATGTCATCTATTGTTCCGAACGCTGCCGCAGAAACAAGGGTAAGGGGGCGGCTGCACCGTGAAAGTGGATTTCTGGCAGATTAGCCGCGATCCGGCGGAACGCGTTGTGGCGCTGATTGCGCAAAAAGTGCTGGCATCTGATGAGCGCTTGCTTGTTGTTTCAGATGATGACGGACAGCTTGACGAGATAGGCAAAGCCCTGTGGTCTGCTGCACCGGAAGCATTTCTTGCCAATGGTAAGTCCTCCGAACCGGCGCCAGATCGCCAGCCAATCTTGCTGAGCCGCGAATGCGCAGCTGCCAATCAAGCTAGTCACGTGATTTTTGCGGATGGAAAGTGGCGCGATGATGCCGCCAATTTCGAACGCAGCTTTCTGCTTTTCGGCGAAGCCAGGACAGAGGATGCGCGGGCGTGCTGGCGCTCGCTAGATGGCCGCGAAGGGTTGGAGCGGAATTTTTTCCGTCAGGATGACGGCAAGTGGGTCAAGGTCGCATAATCAACGCCGTATCCGCGCAAGTGCAATAGCTTGTGCATTGCAGCATTCCCCGCTAATGGCGCGCGCAACATTATTACCCCTTTAAAATCGTATAAGTTTAACGAAGGACAATCACATGGCGGTTACCCGTACATTCTCGATTATCAAGCCTGACGCGACAAAGCGTAATTTGACAGGCAAAGTCACTCAAATGCTGGAAGAAGCCGGTCTGCGCGTCGTCGCATCCAAGCGCATCCAGATGACCCGCGAGCAAGCTGAAGGCTTCTATGCCGTTCATAAAGAGCGCCCTTTCTTCGGCGAACTGGTCGATTTCATGATCAGCGGTCCCGTTGTTGTGCAGGTTCTGGAAGGCGAGAACGCCATGCAGCGCAACCGTGACATCATGGGCGCAACCAATCCTGCTGACGCGGCTCCGGGCACAATCCGCAAGGAAGTTGCCGAGTCGATTGAAGCAAACTCTGTTCACGGCAGTGACAGTGATGAAAACGCTGCGATCGAAATCGCATACTTCTTCAACGAAGACGAAATCGTTGGCTAATTGGCGGTTTTCAACTGCTGAAATAAGGGGGCTGCCGGAGCGATCTGGCGGCCCCTTTTTATGTCACCTGTCCGGCACATTGGCGCGCTATTGCTTGAAATTCAGATAAGCTTTTGCGTGTTCCAAATGGGTGGAATGTTCGGCCTTGCGCTGGGCCGCCTCCATTGCTTTCAAAGCTTGCGGTGTCAGGTCCAAATCAAGCGCGGCATAGGTTCGCGCAATTTCTCCGCGCCAATCTTCATTCAAGCCTTCGAAATCGAGAAAGGCAATTTTGCCGGAGAAGCCGGCTAGTGCGTCTTCCATACGCGTTTGCCGCAAGGCGATCTTGCGGGTCCATTCCTGTTCTATCCAATCCAGATCGACGGTGTCGGACTGGATAACCATCTGGTTTGCCACCAGCGAAACCGAACTGCGCAGCGTCTCTTCGCTTGACCGGCGCGAAACCACCAACCGGGCGCCGGGGAACTGTTTCAGCAGAGCCGCCAAGTCTTCAGTAAATTGCGGAACTTTCAAAATGCGCGGCAGGCCCGCATTGCCGCGTTGTGCGGCATCCGTGCGCAGCAACCGGTCAAATTCGCGGTAAATCGGTGCGGGATCGCGTGCCTCGCTGAATGCAACGTAAGACGGGATGCGCCACTGTGCTTCATAGGCGCTATGATCCAGGGCAGATGCCAGCCAGCCCAATTCTTCGTCTGCGCGCGTCGCACCGAAGGGATGCAGCGCATCAATCCACGGGTCCAGCCTGCGCGCCATAAACAGTTTGAACCCGCCGCGCAGAGGGCGAAAGTCAGGCGTCTCGGGCACCGGATGCCAGCTGTCGCAAAAGCGCGTGGCAGAATGCGCTGGATCGGCTGCCAACAGCCGGTGAATGCGGGTAGTGCCGGATCGCATTTGGCCCACTACGATAACGGGATCGGCAATTTGCGTGGCCAGAAATTCCGGCCTTTCCCGCCAGATTGCGCCGAGCGCCAGCCGTTGCTGGATAGCGCGGGTGATCAGACCATAGGCAAATGTTTCGCCTAGTGAGTTTAGCGCCGCATCATCGGCAATCGATTGGCACAGTTGCTCCAGCCGCAGACGGAAATCGGCGACATCTTCATCGCTGCGTCCGCTGGCCTCGTCCGCCCGATCAAGCCCCTTGCCGCCGCGTTCCAGCAGGCCTTCGGGATTGAGCGGGACCGGCTGCGTCCAGCCGCGCTCCCAGCACGTCGCCAAAAAACCGTCGAGGCGGTCCACGAGCGGCGCTCTGGCCAGCGGGTGAGGGCGCGGCGGAGGCATATCCGGCGCTTAAAACTCGTTCGCTATATCGAGCAATTTGGTCAATCGTTTGGGCGCAACAGATTGCCAGCTGCGCTCAAGCCAGTGCTCCACCTGCGTCCAATCGGTGTCGGGGCGGTTCAGGATCAGGCCAATCCAACCGCTCGCTCCGTAATATTTGGGCCGGTAAAACACATCGGGGTCTCGTTCGATCAGGGCGGTCATCTCGTCTTGTCCGCTGGTTTTGGCGAGCAGCGCAATATGCCTCTCGCCGTGATGCTGATCGTTGAAATGGGCGAAGAATTTTCCGGTTTTCCCGCCTGTGCGCCACCCGGGTGATCCGTGACTCTCGCGCTCTTCGGCTTCGGGCAGCTGAAGCGCCAATGCGCGAACCCGGCCCAGCAGCCAGGCCGCATCGAAACAGCGGCCAGTATAGTCGTTTACGATATGCGGGTAGAGCTGATGTTCTGCGATGCGAACGCGCTCTGCCAGTGTTTCAGCAGTGTCATCCGGCATAATCGCGACATCCGACTGCCCCAATATTTCGCCCGCATCCAGTTCGCTTGAGACGAGATGAACGGTGGCACCTGCGGACGCATCACCGGCATCCAATGCGCGTTGATGCGTATCAAGGCCGCGATATTTGGGCAGCAGGGAAGGGTGGATATTGAGCATTCTACCCGCCCAACGCTCTACAAAGCTGTCTGACAGGATGCGCATATATCCGGCGAGAACGATATACTCCGCGCCCGCATCTTTTGCGGCTTGCTCCATAATCGAATCATGATCGGAGCGTTCCATCCCGCGATGTGCATGTGCGAATACAGCCACCCCTTCTTCTGCAGCCAACGTCAGCCCAGCCGCGTCGGGGGCGTTGCTGGCGACCAGAACAATCTCGTAATTGGCGGTAGGCAGGCGGCTGGCATAAAGCAGGGCAGCCATATTGGTGCCGGTGCCGGAAATGAAAACGGCGATCTTTGCTTTAGGGTTCGCCCCTTCAGGCAAGGTGCTCTGCCTTCCAATCGGTGTCTGCACCCCAAACGCCCGCTGCGCCGTGGACTGTGCAACCACGTGGACCTTCACCGATTGTGCCGACATGGACCACAGTTTCACCAGCGGCTTCCAATTCGGCGGTCAGGTCACTCACGTGTTCCGGCTCCACCGCCAGCACCATGCCGACGCCGCAATTAAATGTGCGCGCCATTTCACCCGGATCAATGTTTCCCTGTTCTTGCAGGAACTGCATGAGTGCCGGCTGCGCCCAAGATGCCGCATCGATAGCCGCATGTGCACCATCGGGCAGAACGCGGGGAATGTTCTCCAGCAAACCGCCGCCAGTTATATGCGCCAGCGCGGCTATCCTCCCCCCGCGAATCGCAGGCAGCAGACTTTTCACATAAATGCGGGTTGGTTCGATCAATGCATCGATCAGAAGTTTTTGCGAATCGAACGGCGCGGGCTGATCCAGCTGCCAGCCTTTATCCGCGGCCAATCTGCGCACCAGCGAATATCCGTTGGAATGCACGCCGGAACTGGTCAGGCCGATCAACACTTGGCCCGGGGCAACCTTGTCACCGGTCAATTGCTCGCCGCGTTCAACCGCGCCGACACAAAATCCGGCCAGATCATAATCGCCCGCAGCATACATACCCGGCATCTCTGCTGTTTCGCCGCCAATCAATGCGCAGCCAGCGTCCTTGCAGCCGCCGGCAATACCCGCGACAACGCGCTCGGCAACGCCGTTTTCCAGTTTTCCGGTGGCGAAATAATCTAGGAAAAACAGTGGTTCAGCGCCTTGAACGATCAGGTCGTTGACGCACATGGCAACAAGATCAATGCCGACACTGTCATGCCGGTCATAATCGATCGCCAGCTTTAGTTTGGTGCCAACACCGTCATTGGCTGCAACCAGCAAGGGATCGGAATATCCAGCGGCTTTGGGATCGAAGAAACCGCCAAATCCGCCAATTTCCGAATCGGCACCGGGGCGCGCAGTGGCCTTCACCAAGGGGCCAATTGCCTTCACCAATGCGTTGCCCGCAGCGATGTCCACACCCGCTTTTGCGTAGGTGTAGCTCTCTTTTGACGAATTATTCGACGACATGACCACAGGCTTTAGTCATTCGTGCTTGGATTTCCATGCCCGTTTGGGCAAAAGGCCCCAAGTTTTCCCCGATGGCACACTCTATCGCCCATTCACCCTTCGCCCGGCCGATCAATTTCCGGGCACTTCTCCAGCCTCTGCTGGTGCTGGCTGCGCTATGCGTGGCGGTGATGGCAGGGCGTGTTTTGGATGCGCAGGTCGCTGGCGACCGCGGCATCGCTCCGGTAACCAGCAGTAGCGATATCGATGTAGGCGGGATCAAAGTCGATGTGCGCGGTGACAATGCAGAAGATGCGCGCGAAACGGGCTGGCGGAAGGCCCAGCGCGAAGCATGGGCCAAACTGAACGGACCATCGCTGTCCGATTCGCAGATTAGTTCGATGGTTTCGGCTATTGTAATCGAGCAGGAAAGCATTGGCCCCCGCCGTTATATTGCAACATTGGGTGTTATTTTCGACCGGGCGCGGGCCGGACGGTATCTTGGCGGCAGCAGAGAGCGTGCCCGATCAGCGCCCATGTTGCTGGTTCCGGTGACAATCACGGCTGGCACGGAACTGATTTATGAACAGCGCAATCCGTGGCAGAGGGCCTGGGCCGAATATCAGGCAGGTTCGAGCCGGATCAATTATGTTCGCCCGTCAGGCGCTGGCGGCGACTCGCTGCTTTTGACCTCTGGCCAGCTTGGCCGCCGCAGCCGGATCTGGTGGCGCAACATTCTGGACCAATTTGATACGGCTGACGTGCTTATTCCGGTGGCCCGATTTGATTATCAATGGCCGGGCGGACCGATCAAAGGCACTTTCACAGCCCGCTACGGGCCGGATAATAATTTTCTGGAGAGCTTTACCCTGACTGCCCGCAATAGCCAAGAAGTGCCGCAGATGATGACGGAAGCAGTCGCGAAATTCGACAGCATCTTTGTGGCCGCTCTTACAGAAGGCAAATTGCGACCCGACCCGACCCTAAGCTTGGGCGGCGCAGCGGCTGATCCTGCACTTCAACGCTTGATCGAGATAGGCCGTGCAGCACAAGCACAAGAACGTGCAGATGCCGCCGCAGCCCGTGCGGAACGCACCCGCGAACCTTCCGAAACGGCGAGCGAACCTGCTGCTACGCCGACGGCTGCGCCAACCGCAGCTGCGGTGGTGTCTAGCTATGTCGTACAATTTGCCAGCCCTGATGCAGGCGCAATCGATGCAACGCTGGCCGCTGTCCGCGCGACACCTGGCGTGCGCGGCGCTGCAACCAGCAGCCTTGCGATTGGCGGAACGTCGGTGATGAGCGTGACCTATGGCGGAAGCTTGGGCGAGCTGGCCGGGGCACTGCGCGCGCGCGGCTTCACCGTGACACAAGGCAGCAACGCGCTCGCCATCAGCAGATAGGCACATTTGCGTGTCACAAATCGCACTTCCTTTGGCGCACAAGAAGGCGGCTGATCCTGACCGGATTGTCGTTGGCAATGCGAATATCGCGGCGATCGAAAGTCTTCGCGACCCGTCCAAATGGCCGTTTGGCACAGCGATTCTCTCCGGTGAGAGGCGGTCAGGAAAATCCCTGCTCGGCAAATGGTTTGCCGGAAAGGGAATGGGCACTGTCATTGACGGGGCAAATGCCATTGATGAAACCGACCTTTTTCACCGGTGGAACAAGGCGCAGGAAACCGGCCAGCCGTTGCTGCTGATTAGCGATGCCGAAAAGTGGGATATCAAACTGCCTGACTTGCGGTCCCGCCTTGGCGCGGCGCTACATCTCGAAATCACTACGCCTGATGATGATATGGTGTCAGATTTGATTGAAAGCCTTGCCGCGCAGCATGGCCTTGCGCTTGGCGAGGGTGCGCTTACCTACCTTGTACCACGTGCTGAACGCAGCTTCTCTGAGCTCGAGCGTCTTGTGAAGACTATCGACCGGCTCAGTCTGGAGCGTAAGGCACCCGCAACGCAAGGTATCTGGCGTGACGCGCTGGAGGCATTGCAAGGTCCGGAGCAAGCGCGCCTGATCTGATCATGGCAACTTGCCAATATGGCCGAATGATGGGAGAATCAGGCGATGTTCAAAAGTCTGATCACATATCTGGACTCAATCCGCGCGCGTGACCCTGCGCCGCGTTCGCGCTGGGAAGTGCTGATCTATCCCGGCGTTCTGGCAGTAGGCTTGCACCGCATTGCCCATTGGCTGTTTGGTGTCAGGATGTTTTTCCTTGCACGCTTTGTGAACCATTTTGCGCGTTTTCTGACGGCAATCGACATTCATCCCGGCGCGAAAATCGGCCGGAATTTTTTCATCGACCACGGATTCACAGTGATCGGGGAGACCGCCATTATCGGCGATAACGTCACAATCTACCAATGCGTGACACTTGGCGGTACCAACCCGACCAACGGCATCGGCGGCAAACGCCACCCGACGTTAGAAGATAATGTGATCATTGGATCAGGCGCGCAGATCATCGGGCCGATTACTGTAGGTAAACGCGGCCGCGTTGGCGCGAATGCGGTGGTGACCGATGATGTGCCCGAAGGCGCGACCATGATCGGCCTTAAGGCACGGTCCACGCTGGTGCCGGCGGAAGAATGGCTGAAGGACTTCATTCCGTACGGCACGCCATGCGATGAACCGTGCGAGGAATTGATGGAAACCGGCAGCGCCCGCATTGCCTCGCTGGAAAAACAGCTGGCAGCTATGCAGGCCGAAGTGGCCAGCCTGAAATCCGCAGGCACCGCCGATGACGGGCCGCCCCAGCGCAGCGGAACAGACGACTAATGGTATCTGGATCTGGCCCGGGCGTTCCGGGTACTGTCGTACAATTTCCTACTCGCGGCGCGCGGCAAGTTCCGTTTGAACGCGAGGAGCTTCAGCGCATTCTCGATCTGTATGGCCGGATGGTGGCCGCCGGGGAATGGCGCGATTATGCAATGGATTTCAGCAAGGATGCGGCGGTTTTCTCTGCATTTCGCCGCGCAGCAGAACGCCCCCAAACGCAAATCGAAAAACGCCCTTCTTTGCGCAACAAGCAAGGTATGTGGACGCTGCTTGGCGAGCATGGCCAGGTTCTGAAGCGCGGCCATGAACTGCCCGGTGTGCTGGCCCCCGTAGAACGGCGGCTGCTTAAAACGGTTGAGGACTAAGGGCCGGGCGCGGCCTTCCGGCGCCATGAAAAAGCCCGCACTTCGCAGCGCGGGCC
>JAHDBR010000002.1:0-2316 GCA_020630295.1 Sphingomonadaceae bacterium | reverse complement strand
ATTACAGTTTTACGCTGCTGCGGGGATGCCCGCAGCGGGCACACGCCCCTGAATGCTATCCGGCAGCTTGGTCAGCAATGCGCTGCGGATCGGTGTCCAGAAGGCTGACAGGCTGAGCAATGCCGACCCGATCACAAACGCGGTGAGCGCGAAGTTCAGTTCTACTGCGCCGAACCGGTTGAACAGGAATGTCAGCGCAAACAGGACATAAGCCAATGCCGATACCAGCAATGCCCGCCGGTCAATAATCAGCGCGACCAGCCCGAAGATCACGTACACGGCGAGAACTGCAATCGCACCGCCTACGCCGGTAACCCCGTCACCCGTCAGGCCGATACTGCTGAAAACCGTATGTGCGATAATCGGCGCGGATAGCATATGCAGCCAGAAGGCGACGTCGCTGCGGCGGGTTGTGCGTGCGCGGTCGCTCATATCCCACCACATTGCGAAGGCGAAAACTGCCACGCCCGCGATAAACAATACCGGCATCAGGAACGTTTCATTCGGCCTGTCTGTCAGGATAAGGCTCGTCATCTGGATAATGGCGATGCAGGTGCCCACAATGGCGGCAGTTCCTGCGGCGATGGTCACAGGTACCATAAACCGCTTCCAATGCTGCCAGGTCAACCACGTGGTAATCGCGCCGGTCAGCGCCAGCATTGTGCCGATGACAATGGCACCGGTCGTCTCGTCCGGTTCCCAGCCAGCTGCCTCGGCCGCAGCGAAGTCACCGGGCCCGAAGATCAATCCGAAAGGTATGACCAAGAGGCTGAGCACCAAGGCAAAAGCAGCGCCTACGAAGGCCAGCAGCAGAATGATGCTGGGCAGGGCCATGCGGCGTTTTCGGGTGAAAACCTCGGCCAGATACCATGCTGTGCCGGCGACTAGTGCAGATGGCAAAGCACCCATAAATGTTAGCTGCCAGACATTGTCAGGTTCGCTATTGCCCACCACAGCCGCGCCAATCGCGCCTACAGCGATAAGCATAATGATGACACCGATGGTCACAAAAATGTCGTTGAAACTGGTGATCAGCCGGAACTGCTCTTCATTGGCAGTTGGCATTTCGCGAAGGCTGGCAACGTGCGTGCGCAGGCCATTTGCAGCCTCTTCGCTGATCGCACCAGCGGCGACAGCGGAGTTGATTTCTTCTTGGCTATACATCGGCGTATTCCTCCCTGAGCAGACAGGAATACGCCGAGTGTATTAGTGTGTCAATACAGTGACAAATTAGGTGTCACATAATTGATCGCGTGCTTAACCGCGGGCCGATGACGGCGCAGCGTCTGCGCCCAGCACTTCTTGCATAGCTTTCAGGATCGCACCGCTTTGCTCGCTGCCCGATTGCGGGGCTTGCAGATTGGTCATGCTGTTAATGTCATCCCAGCGTGCGGCAAAGCCTTCGACAGTGCGCTCACCGTCTTTCAGCCATACTGCGTCATTCATGGTCACCCATGCGCTGTGGAAACCGCCAGCACCTGCGCCAACAATCTGGTTCGATGGTGCATCTTCGCTGACGAGATACAGAGCCGCAGGAGCCACATTTTCTGGCGAGAACAGCTTGAATGCTTCTTCGGGGAACAGGTCTTCGGTCATGCGTGTGCCCGCAACCGGCGACAGCGAGTTACAACGGATGTTGTATTTCGCGCCTTCCAGTGTCAGCGTCTTAGTCAGACCGGCAAGGCCCAGCTTGGCCGCGCCGTAATTTGCCTGACCGAAATTCCCGAACAAACCGGTCGAGCTGGTTGTCATCAGGATACGGCCATAGGCTTGCTCGCGGAAGGTTTCCCAGCACGCTTTGGTGGCATAGGCCGAACCAAGCAGGTGGACTTTCACCACCAATTCAAAATCGTCAGGCGTCATTTTCGCGAAGCTTTTATCGCGCAGGATACCGGCATTGTTGATCAGGACGTGTACGCCGCCCCATTTTTGCTTGGCATCAGCAACCATCTTTTCCATCTGGTCATATTCGGTAACCGAAGCGCCATTGGCCATGGCTTCACCGCCGGCCTTTTCGATTTCTTCCACTACTTGTGCAGCGGCATCCGAAGTGCCGGTACCGTCACGCGATCCGCCAAGGTCGTTAACGACCACTTTGGCACCGCGGCGGGCGAGTTCGAGCGCATATTCGCGGCCCAAACCGCCACCGGCACCGGTGACAATTGCTACGCGATCTTTGAATGAAATGGTCATGGGGTTCTCTCCAATCTTGAAACTGTGACTTTACGTTGCCGTAAACGTGATGCTGGATTGGCAGTTTCTTGTCCATGTTGCAACTGCGAAGGCAAGGGGCACCAGTTCCGTAACGTTATGCAC
>JAHDBR010000030.1 GCA_020630295.1 Sphingomonadaceae bacterium | reverse complement strand
GACTGGCGGCAGCTCGACCACGACCGGTGGTGTCTCGACTTCAACCGGCGGTGTTAGCACTTCGACATCAACGGGCGGTGTTTCGACATCGACTGGCGGGGTTTCGACCTCAACAGGCGGAGTCTCCACTTCTACAGGTGGTGTTTCGACCTCATCTGGTGCGGTGACCAGCTCTACCTCGACAAGCTCTGGTAATGTGACCAGCTCTTCCGGCGCGGTAACCAGCTCCAGTTCGACTTCGACATCTTCAGGCAACGTGACCAGCAGCTCGGGTAACAACGCTAGCTCGTCTACCTCAGGTAACGTTTCGAGCAGTTCTTCGGGTAATGTCTCAAGCAGCTCCTCGACTTCGGGCAATGTTTCGAGCAGCACGTCGACTTCGGGCAATGTCTCGACGAGCACAAGCAGCTCGGGCAACATCACCAGCTCGACCAGCAGCTCGACATCGTCCAGCACTTCGTCATCGACTTCAAGCTCGACCAGCACATCGACATCTACGTCGACCTCGGGCAACACGTCGGGCATGACCAGTGGCAACACATCGGGTATGACCAGCGGTAATACGAGCGGAACCCAGGTTCCGGCTCCACCGATGATGATCCTGTTTGGCTTGGCAGCCGCAGCGATCCTGACCCGCCGCAAATTCAAGGTCGTGCAGGGCGGCTAATCAAGCCGGTCTATTGACTGGCACAAAAAGAGGGCGGCTCCGGAAACGGGCCGCCCTTTTTGGTGTTTGACATCAAGACCTAGCTGAACCGCGAAGCGTCGCTCTGGTTGCGTAAGCCGATCACCGTTTGGGCCTGTTCCCACCGCAGGCCCAAATTCTTGCCGTGCTTTTCTTCCGATAGACCAACTCTGCCAGAGCCTTTACCACCGAGCCTTCGCATGGGGCGCGGCGCAATTCCTTATATCGTTATGCCGATACAAAAAGGGCCCCGCCGCAGCGGAGCCCTGAATGACTATTTGCCTCTATCTTACGAAGCGAGCTTGCGCAGCACGTAGTGGAGAATGCCGCCATTGCGGTAATATTCCATCTCGTTTGCGGTATCGATCCGGCACTGTGCAGTGAAGGAGAAGGTGCTGCCATCCGCGCGGGTAACCGCAACTTCGACATCCTGACCAGGCGTAAGACCGGCGAGCCCCTTGATGGAGAAGCTGTCATCGCCGGTCAGCCCCAACGTCTCACGGGTGTCGCCGTCCTTGAACTGCAGCGGAAGCACGCCCATGCCGACCAGATTGGACCGGTGGATACGCTCAAAGCTTTCCACGATGACCGCGCGAACGCCTAGCAGGATGGTACCTTTCGCAGCCCAGTCACGGCTGGAGCCGGTGCCGTATTCCTTGCCGCCAATGACCACCAACGGTGTGCCATCTTCCTTATGTTTCATGGCCGCGTCGTAAATGGCCATCTGTTCGCCATTATAAGTGGTGTAGCCACCTTCGACGCCGGGAACCATTTCGTTCTTGATACGGATGTTGGCAAATGTGCCGCGCATCATAACTTCGTGGTTGCCGCGGCGCGAGCCGTACGAATTGAAGTCTGCCTTGGCGACCTGATTGCTCATCAGATATGCGCCAGCGGGGCTGTCTTCCTTAATCGCGCCAGCCGGGCTGATGTGATCGGTCGTGACCGAGTCCCCCAGAACCGCAAGCGGTTTTGCATCGGTGATGTCAGTGATCGGGGCAGGGGTCATTTCCATGCCTTCGAAATATGGCGGGTTGGCAACATAGGTGCTGCCCGGACGCCACTGATATGTGTCAGAGCCGACAACGTCGATCGCCTGCCAGTGCTCGTCGCCCTTATAAACATCGGCATAACGGGTTTCGAACATCTGACGGTCAATCGCGCCAGAACGGATTTCCGAGATTTCCGCATTGCTGGGCCATACGTCTTTCAGGAATACGTCATTGCCGTCCTGATCCTGACCGAGCGGGGTCGTGGTGATGTCTTCGGTGACAGTGCCCTTCAGCGCATAAGCCACAACCAGCGGCGGCGATGCGAGGAAGTTGGCCTGGACATCGGGTGACACGCGGCCTTCGAAGTTACGGTTGCCCGACAGCACTGACGCCGCGACAATATCATTGCCGTTAATTGCTTTGCTGATTGGCGGCGCGAGCGGGCCGGAGTTGCCGATACAGGTGGTGCAGCCATAGCCAACCAGATCGAATCCGATATTGTCGAGTTCACTCTGTAGTCCGGCTTTTTCGAGGTAGTCGGTAACGACCTGTGATCCCGGTGCAAGCGAGGTTTTGACCCACGGCTTCGGCTTCAAACCTTTTTCATTGGCTTTCTTTGCAACCAGACCGGCGGCAATCAGAACATCTGGGTTAGAGGTGTTAGTGCAGCTGGTGATTGCGGCGATGACAACATCACCATCGCCAATGTCGTGATCCTTACCCTCTACGGCGGTACGAACCGGCCCGTCTTTTTTATAAGTTGTCTTCAGATCATTGTTAAACAGCTCATCCACTTCGGGAAGGATGACCTTGTCCTGCGGGCGCTTTGGTCCGGCCAGTGACGGGACTACAGATGAAACATCCAGATCCAGCGTCTTGGTGAAGATCGGCTCGTTTTCAGGTGTGAACCACATGCCTTGTTCTTTGGCATAGGCTTCGACCAGCGCGATATCTTCTTCCGGGCGGCCTGTGAGACGCATATAGTCGAGTGTCTTGTCATCCACCCCGAAGAAGCCGCAGGTCGCGCCATATTCCGGTGCCATGTTGGCGATTGTCGCACGGTCAGCCAACGACAATTCGGCAACGCCGGGGCCGTAAAATTCGACAAAGCGGCCTACAACGCCAACTTCGCGGAGCATTTGTACGCAGGTCAGAACCAGATCGGTTGCCGTAATTCCCTCGGCCATTTTGCCGGTCAGTTTGAAGCCGACGACTTCCGGAACCAGCATGGAGATCGGCTGGCCAAGCATCGCGGCCTCTGCCTCGATGCCGCCAACGCCCCAGCCCAATACGCCAAGGCCGTTGATCATTGTGGTGTGACTATCCGTGCCTACGCAGGTGTCAGGATAGGCCACAGCTGCGCCATCGGGGTCTTGTGTAGACCAGACGCCGCGTCCGATATGCTCCAGATTGACTTGGTGACAAATGCCCGTGCCGGGAGGGACCGCAGAGAAGTTTTCGAAGCTCTTGGAGCCCCATTTCAGGAAGTCGTAACGCTCCGCATTGCGGGCATATTCCAGCTCCACGTTCTTCTCGAACGCTTTCGGGTGGCCGAACTCATCGACCATAACCGAGTGATCGATGACCAGATTGACCGGAACCTGCGGGTTGATCTTCGCAGTATCGCCGCCAAGCTTGGAAATCGCATCGCGCATCGCGGCCAGATCGACCACGCATGGTACACCTGTGAAGTCTTGCAGCAGAACGCGGGCCGGGCGGTACTGGATTTCGGTACCGGTTTTCGGGTCTTTCTGCCAATCGGCCAGTCCCTGAATATCGTCGGTCGAAACCGTGAAGCCTTCATCTTCGAACCGCAGCAAATTCTCCAACAGCACTTTCATTGAAAATGGCAGCTTGCTGACGTCGCCGATTTTTTCGGCTGCCTTGTCCAATGAGTAATAGGCATATTCCTTGCCGCCTACATTCATTGTGCTGCGGGTTCCGAGTGTGTCCTTGCCGACCTGTGTCATGCTGCGGGTAATCCTTCCATGGATGAGGCTCTGCGCAGCCCGGGATGAATCGGGCGCGTTACGAGCGAATTATCTGTCGCGGCAACTGCTCTTTCACGGGCGGAAGGTCAAGGCTTCAGCTTGCTGAAATCCAAGATACAGCTGTTTACTGGCGTTCATGGTTAACAGCTTCTAAAAATCTTCCCGGAATTGAGTAGGGGGTTCCCATGAATATCGATCAACACAATTTGCAGCCTGATTCAGTGCAATCGTCCTTGGCGCAGCTTCGCATGGGCGTTCTTGGCGCGGCATCCGCGATGGTCCTGTGTTTCACGCTTGCCTTCGCCATGTCGGGCCAGTCCGTAAATGCGAATGAAACCGCGCCCGCTAATACGCAAGAAGCCCGCGCGCAGTAATCCGTGCAGCCGCGCTAAATCGCGCTCTGCTCAGGCCGCTTTCGGGTCGCAACCAGGCAGCCAATCACAATCATAACTGCGCCAGCAAGCGTAGTGGGTGTGATGACTTCAGCGAAGAAATACCAGCCGAACAGGCCCGCCCACAGGAAACCTGAATATTCAAGCGGGACCAGCGATTGCGCTTCTGCGCGGGCATAAGCCCACGTCAAAACCAGCGCGCCGCCCACAGTCAGGGCCGCCGCGATGCCGATATCCCCCAGCACCGCAAGCGGCGGAATCGTTAGGAACCAAGGCGCAAAGATCAGCTGCACAGCACAAGCGACTCCGCTGTGGAACGTCGTGGCTTCCGCCGGGCTCGACACCAGTGCCTGTTTGCGAATGATAATGAAGTTCCACGCATAAAGCATTGCTGAAAACAGGATCGCGGCAAGGCCCTTCAGCGTCTCGGTATCATATTCTGCCGCGCCAATGCGCCCGCCCACGATGATGATCGTTCCAGCCAGTCCCAATACCGATGCGCCGATGGCCTCTCTCCGGATTTTTTCGCCAAGCAGGACAGCTGCAAGATAAAGTGCAATTAGCGGCGCGATGAATGAAATGGCGATGGCTTCGGCAATGGGCAGTTTGGTGATTGCATAGAAGAAGCTGAGCGCCATAAATCCTGACACTGTGCCGCGTAGGACATGAAGTTTCAGCACCGCTTTTTCGGGCCATCTCCCGCCGGTGCCGAGCCAGATCGGGGTGATAATCGCAGCTCCCATCGCGGATCTGATTACCGATGCGCTATACGCGCCAGCAGCGAGGGCAGCACCCTTCATATAGGCGTCCATCAGCGATAAAAAGCACACGCCCAATAATGCGGCCGCATACGGCATGAGTGAGGCGCGGTTATCAAGCATGATGTGCGCATAGTTTGTGTGTGGCGCTGCGTCACCACATTCCGCCGATTAAGCGTGCAGTCAGCGAAGATAGTTGATGAATTGTTACGTATCGGGCAAAATGCCAACACGCGCCGGGAATCTCCGGCGTCAACACGGTGGATCGCACATTGACTAAGACTATGCCTACTCGCCTCTCTCTTCTCGCCATGGCTACTGCTCTGGCTCCCGCAGCTTTGACTGCACAGTCCGCGGCTCCCGAGAATTTGTTGCCGGCTGAACCGGCGACAATTGCTGAGGAAACTGTCGAGATTGATGGCACCCCGGTGGTGTCAGAAGAAGTCGTGCAGGCAATTGATGCAATGGCTGTTACCCAGCCAGAGGCACCGCTGATACAGGTATGGACCGATGAAAGCGTTCGTGCGCTGGCCGCAATTATCGAAGGTATCGGCGAAGAAGGTCTGATGCCGGAAGATTACGGTCTGGCCGGGCTGCGCGCTGCCATGGCAGGCGAATCGCAACAGGCCCGCGATGCTTTGGCGAGCAAGGCTTTTCAGTTCTTGGTAGAAGATTTGCGCGACGGACGCACGCCGATGAGCTCGCGCAAGCAGTGGTTTGTGCTTGATCCCGATCATGACCGCTATCCGACAGGCAAGCTGATGGCGGACGCGATTGCAACGGGTGATGTTGCCGGCGTTCTGGCGCGCATTATGCCGGAGCATCCCGATTACCAGGTTTTGAAGGCCGAACTGGCGAAGACACCCGCCGCCGAGACAAGCAAACGGAAGTTGATCCAAGCAAATATGGACCGCTGGCGGTGGCTGGCGCGCGATTTGGGAAGCCAATATCTGATCACTAACGTGCCGGAATACCAGCTACGTCTGACGGTGAACGACAAGATTGTCCGGACCTACCGTACTGTCGTCGGCAAGCCGGGACGGACTGCGACTCCGCAAATTGCCGAAAGCGTCGAGGGCGTGATTTTCAACCCGACATGGACCGTGCCGCAATCAATTGTGAAAGGCGAAGGGCTCGGCGCTCGTGTATTGGGCAATCCGCGCTGGGCAAAGGCGAAAGGCTACAAAGCCACGCGGCACGCTAATGGCTGGGTCAATGTCGTTCAGCAACCGGGACCGACCAACTCGCTGGGCCTGATGAAGCTGGATATGCCGAACAAGCACGCGATCTTCTTCCACGACACGCCGTCACGGCATCTTTTCAAGAATGCCCGCCGCGCCCTGAGCCATGGCTGTATCCGAACAGAGCGTGCCACCGAACTGGCCATTACGCTGGCCATTTTGCAGGGCGGTCTGACAGCCGATGAAGGCGTGGCCAAGCTGAAGTCGGGCAAATACACCAAGGTGCGGTTCAAGAAGACGATGCCCGCCTACATTACCTACTTCACGATGGGTCAGGATATCTCTGGCCAACTGCGGACATATCAGGACATTTATGGCCGTGACGCTGCTGTGATCGAAAGCTTCGGCAAAGCGCGCGTTCCGGATCGTGAACGCGTGACTGACGAGCAGGTTATCCCGATCGAGAATGATCCGCGCGATATTGCGTAATCTAATTAGGATTTAATATCCGGGCCTCACGCGATTGAGGTCCGGTTATCCAACACATGCGAGCTTAATATACGCCGGGATTGGCTTGCTCGATTCCGGTCGGCATATCGCGTTGCAATATCTTCAAATCAACCGGCGCGGCCGTGGTTGGCGGCGGTGCTACGCTGCCATTGGGTAATAAGCCCATACTCGCGGCGTGGATGACCCGTCCGCCGCCAAGTTGCAGCAGTGCTTTCTTGAAATCGGCATCACCCATCGCGAAACAGCCGTTCGAACGGCCCAAACGGCCCCATTTTTCCAGATGGGCACGCTCCGCATATTTGGCGCGGTGCATCACAATTGCGCGGTCGAGCGCATTGCTGTTTGTGGGGTCCAAACCTTCCAGCCGGATCGATGTGCCGAACCGCCCGGTGTACCATCCGAAGGTGGCATAGGTTCCTTCGCTGGTGCAGTGAGAACCGTGCGTGTTTGAAAACCAGTTGAGCCAGCCATCATGTTCGGGGTCTGACCCGTCACCATGACTGACGAGATAGGATTCGACGCGTCCGGCTTCCAGATTCACAAAATGGAACCGTTCTTCGGATGATCGTAAGCCGAAATCGGCGATGCCAACGACATCATCGCGCCATAAATAGCCGCCAGCGCGAGCTTTGGCTTGGGCTTGCTTAGCCATATCGGCCAGCTGGGCATCACGCACATTGCCCGCACGCGCCTGCGCGGGGAGCCGCGTTGCTGCGGTCAAAGCCGCGCCTGCGGCCAACGTGCCTTTGATGAGATCGCGTCTGTTCATAATCGGACTATAGCATACCAACAGCTAACTGGTTCGTGAATGGTATTTATCATGCCGTAAATTCCGCATTTGCTGCCGCCATTGCGAGCATAGAGCGAGCATGGCGGTTCGCAACCTCGCGCTGGTCAGTTCCGTATCCGCCGCCCAATGCGCTGGCGACCGGCAAATCGCGCATCCGCGCTTGTGACACGACGTAGCTATCGCGGCGCGAAAGCCCCTCATCGGTCAGGCAGAGACGGCCAAGCCTGTCATCCTGATGCGGATCAACCCCCGCCTGATACAGCACCAGATCAGGCGCGAATTCATCAAGTGTCGTGGGTAAGTGGCGAGCCAATTCGGCCAGATACGCAGCATCGCCAGTGCCATCGGGCAGGCCGATATCCAAAGTGGAGCGGGCTTTGCGAACAGGAAAGTTCTTTTCCGCGTGAAAGGACAGCGTGAAGATATCCTCCCGCCCTGCGGTCAGGCTGGCGGTGCCGTCTCCCTGATGGACATCGCAATCCACGATCAGGATGCGCCGCGCATCGCCTTCGGCAATAAGGCGGTTTGCTGCCACGGCCAGATCATTAAACACGCAATAGCCGGCGCCCGTATCGTGCAGCGCGTGGTGACTGCCCGCCGCGCTGTTGGCCGCAAAGCCGTGTTCCATCGCCAGTTTCGCAGCGAGCCACGTTCCGCCATTGGTATGGCGCACTCGGCTGGCAATGTGCGGCGTAACCGGAAACCCGATCCGCCGTTCCTTATCTTTGGGAACAGATGCGGCAAACACATCTTCCACATATTGAGGGCAATGAACTGCCTCCAGCCATTCGCGCGGCATTGGCTCGGGCGCGTGTTCGGTTATCGGGTGGCCGCTTTCCCGCAAAGCGATCATCACTAACTGGTACTTGTCGAATTTAAAGGTTCCGCGCTCTGGCGGGGGCGCCATGTAATCTACGTGATGGACAACGTGCAGCACCTGATCAGTCGGTGACGGCGGGTACCGGGCGGGGATGACTGTCCAGTTCCTGATATATATCGTCTTCGCTGCGACTTGCGGCGTTGCGCCAGCTTTTCGCCGTATCTCGGTTGCGGACATCGCCGCGGGCACTGACAATCAGGACTGTCGGCGTACCTTCAAGGCTATCAAAGCCGAAGCGTTTGGCGATGTGCAAATTATGCCCGTCACCGGTCTGCGGCATCCCGACATTGATGAATACCATCTCGTATTTCGCGGCAATCAAACCGCCAATTCGCGGGGTTTCGGTCCAGCCTGCGAACGCACGGCTATCATGGCACCAATTGGCACCCAGCACGAGCAGCACATCGACGCCTCTTTCTTCCGCGCGGTCAAATGCGGCGTCGACAGCGGCAGTGGCATCTATGGATGCGTCATACAGCCGCGCTTCGGGATGCGCTTCATCCTTGGCCGGTTCAGGCGCAATTTCGTGGGCAGTCAGGGGTGCCCCTGCGAGTAACGCCATTGCCGTCAGGGCCGCACGGATCATCGGTCTTCATGCTCCTCGGCAGCGGCGACGGCGAGGCGCTGCAAACCGGGAATACCGACCGCAATTGCTTCTTGAAAACCGCCCATAACAGCAAGCCGCGTATCGCCCTCCGCCATCATCTTGGCGACTGTGGTTCCGGTGGGATCAAGCCGTGCCTTCGATAGCCAGGCAGCAATTTTCGGGTTTTGTGACCATGCGCCGCGGTTCATGAAATTGGTCAACATACCCAGCGGATAAGTGTTCGGCGTGTCGGTAAGCGGAGATGGTGTGCCCATGGCATTCTTCGTTTCATCATCATCGAAATTGGCCTCTAGGAAGGCAGAGATCGACGCACTCAACGTTACCAGAGGCACATGGAGCGGTTGGAGGACGATTGTATCCCCGCGGAACTGCGGGCCGTGCTGACGATCTTCGGCAAAAGGCACCGCCGTGGCTGTGCAATCGATGAACAGGGCATCTTCTGGAAGTGTTTCTTCCGCACTGGCAAACATCATCTTGCCGGGTTCTACCGCATTCACGCGGCCATGGCGCACGACATTTGTAATCTGGCGCAGCAGCTCGACTTCACCTTCGGAAATTGTGGCGTAGTGAAACATCTCCGGCTTCACGCTTTCGTCAATGCGCAGCATATACCCGTCACGCCCGAGAATTTCGAACATCTCGTCACCCGTAGCGGCCTCGGCAGCAGCTTTTAGTTGGGCAATCTGGTTCTGGACCACATCTTCAAAGAAATCGGGGCCGGGCTGCGTATATAGCCGGTTGATAAGCCACGACTCACGCGGGCGGACCCAGGTAATATTGTTTGGATGTACGCCCGCCTGCAGCAGCCAGACGCCAGTATCCATCGCGGTCTTTCCCGCGCCGAGAATCACATAATGCCCGGGCAAATCGTCTCCGCGCATCCACAAATCGGGTAAGTCGCCCGGGATCGCAATCGGGGTATCCTCAGCCACAGAGAACTGCCGCTTATGCGTGGCCGGAACCGAAGTTTTATAAAACGTGCCATCCACCGTCTTGCGGCGAATTTTGACTTCGGTTTCTTCCCCGGACAGGATCGATTTGATCCGGCCCACACCGTCCGAGCTGCCTAAATATTCCGACAGGGGAAAATAGCTGACCCGTCCGCTTGGCAGGAAGCGGCGGTTCATCAATTTGGTGAAATAGGCGGAAACTTCCGTCCCGCTCGCCAGCGGATACAAACCTTTGTTGGGTCCGTGATCATCGACAACATCGTTGCCGAAGCCCATCGAATTGACCCCGTAAAACGCACTGGGTTGGTGCAAAGCGACGAAGGAATATGCATCATTCCAATGGCCGCCCGGCTTGGCGTGCATGTCCACCATGGTGATGTGACAATCGGGGTCTTCATCCAACAATGTGTCCACGAAAGCCAAGCTGACGGCGCCCGCACCGATCACCAGATAATCTGTTTCAATCGTCATTCGGAATCTGCCCCTTATTGGCATTCAGTTGGTATCCGTGGTGAAATGCAGTTCCGGCATAGGCCGCCAGCGCGCCAACCAGCAACGAATCAAAAATCATCAAGGCCCACACTACCGCGTCGCTTTGCCCCAGCGCCCAGCTGTGGTTTTTGCCGTGGAGCCATTGTAACGGAATCCAAAGAGCCGCCGCAAAAATCATCATGCGGAGTGCTTGCAGCCAGCCTGTGCGGTAGATGGATTTCAACGTCGCGCTCTTGTCACCAATGAGACCGGCAATCAGAAGCGGGATAAGCGGCAAGGTCGCCACCAGAATGACAAGTCCGACGATGTCGGTGATTTCCTGTCCCACCATTTCCGGCAGGACAAAGCTGGGGATGCTGGTCACCAGCAAGAGGCCAAGCGCAATGGCAAAGTTCCGCCAGGCGAGGTGGCGCACATCCCACCAGTTCTGACCGCGTTCACGCGCGCCCCAAAAACGCGCCGCAGCGATAATACACAGCAAAAGACCAACGATTTTGATGATACCCCAGACCATCCGGCGCGGATCATCGGCCAGTTTCTGGAACTCTGCTTTACTCTCGAACATACCCAGATTGATCTCTGCAATGTGCTGGATCATTTCCGGGATAACGACGAGGGCAACAATCAGCGGCGCGAGCCAAAACAGCGATATTCCGTCACGCAGAACGTCAAGAAAGCGGCTGAAAACGGCTTTCATTATTCAGCGGCCACCGTGTCTGCCGCGGCTAGGTCGGCGGCATCGGCTTCCAGCTCTGCGGCCTTTGCCTCGACCAGCTCGACAATGTGATCGAGCATATCGTCTGATTGCACCGTGTGATCGGTCACGCCAGACAGGTACACCATATGTTTGCCATTACCGCCGCCGGTCAGACCGATATCGGTCTCGCGTGCTTCGCCGGGTCCGTTGACTACACAGCCAAGAACGGAAAGCGAAAGCGGCGTCTTGATGTGTTCGAGGCGCGCCTCAAGCGCTTCCACCGTGCGGATAACGTCAAAGCCCTGACGCGAACAGCTGGGGCAGGATACAACGCGGACACCGCGCGTCCGCAGACCCAGTGCCTTAAGCATTTCAAAGCCGACTTTGACTTCCTGCTCGGGTTCAGCTGACAGCGAGACCCGGATTGTGTCCCCGATACCGGCCCATAACAAACCGCCCATTCCGATAGAGCTTTTAACCGTTCCGCCGATCAGGCCGCCGGCTTCGGTAATGCCCAAATGGAGCGGGCAGTCCACAGTTTCTGCCAGCTGATGGTAGGCTGCAACCGCAAGGAAAACATCGCTCGCTTTCACCGCCACTTTATATTCGTGAAAATCGTGGTCCTGCAGCAGCTTAATATGATCAAGCGCGCTTTCGACCAAAGCTTCGGGGCAGGGTTCTCCGTATTTTTCCAGCAGATGCTTTTCCAGACTACCTGCATTCACGCCGATACGGATGGCACAGCCATTGGCCTTTGCAGCACGCACGACCTCGGCAACGCGCTCGCTTGATCCGATATTGCCCGGATTGATCCGCAGGCAGGCGGCGCCGGCATCGGCTGCTTCCAATGCGCGCTTATAGTGGAAGTGGATGTCCGCAACGATTGGAACGCGCGCAGCCTTGGTAATTTTTCCGAAAGCGGCAGTTGCTTCCTTGGTCGGGCAGGAGACGCGGATAATGTCTGCGCCAGCATCCTCGCACCGGCGGATCTGGTCCAGCGTGGCCACGGCATCTTCCGTTGGCGTGTTGGTCATGGTTTGAACGGTTATCGGGGCATCGCCGCCAACGGGTGTGTCACCCACCATGATCTGGCGGCATTTGCGCCGTTCAATTGTGCGCCAAGGGCGAATGTCGTTCATGCTGATCGTTCTGCCTGTAATTGTCGCGGCCCGTCGGGACCGGTCTTACCAGCATATATGGCGGTTTTGAGACGAATTTGCGACAGCTTTCCGCAAGCCGTGCAAAAAGGTCTCAGGCGCGCATCTTCAATTCGCCCACATCCACGCCTTTTGAGAGGTCTGGCATGCGGGGTTTGCGCACGTCGACATGGTCGGGCCGTCCGCCTTCGGTTTGCAGCAGCCATTGCTGCGATGCGACAACGGGCAAGGGCTTACTGTAAAAATAGCCTTGCCCGTATGTGATTCCCAATTCGCGCAAAGTGTCGCGTTCTTCAGCCGTTTCGATCCCTTCGGCCACCAAAGTGCAGCCGATTTCCCGGGAGAAAGCAACCAAGGCCGATGCCAGCGCGCGGCGGGCTGAATTGGAATGGATATCGCGGGTCAGGCTCATATCCAGCTTCAGAATGTCCGGTTCCAGATCGACGATGTGCCGCAGCCCGGCATAGCCCGCGCCTACATCATCAATCGCGATACGTGCTTTCGGACCTATCCGGCGCAGAGCAGCCGCCAAGGCGGCAAAATCATCCACTTGCTGGTGCTCGGTCACTTCAATCACAAGCCGGTTGCCGGTGCTTTCGGACAGCGCCTGTTCCAATGCGCCGGAGATAATCGTCTCCGGCGAAGCATTGACTGACATGTAGAAACCCTGCGGTACGTATGGCAGTGTTTCCAGCGCGCAGCGCACAGCCAGCATCTCCAGCTCTACGCCAAGGCCCACTTCACCGGCCTCGCTAAACCATTTATCTGGTCCGCGTTTGGCGGCATCGGGGAAACGGGCGAGGCATTCCACACCGGATGGCGCATCATTCTCCAGCGTGTGAATCGGCTGATGTATTATTGTCAGGCGATTGCCGGTGATTAGCTGGCTGATGCTTGATTGCAGCACGGAACGGCGTTCGTCCTCTGCGAAGTTAATTTCGATCTGTTCTGCCGCCAGTTGCGCAAATGCACGGACGACGCCCAGATCCCTTTCGGTCATAGACCGGTCCGGCTTGCGGCTGAGCGCGCAGAAACTGCCATAGACAGTTCCGTCCGACAATTTCAGCGGGACATTCAGATGGCAGCCGACCGGCAGCATTTTGGTAATTGCAAATTGTTCGGTGAACGGAAAATCAGCCGGGTCTTGAATTAGTTCAGGCAGATTACCCTGCAGAACGTGCCAGCAATATCCGTCCTCTTTAGGCTCGCGGTAACCGGGACCCATCGGCAGATCCAGATCGCTGCGGACATTCATCAACTCCCGGTCCTCATCGACATAACGGGAGACGAAGGCGATCTCTACGCCTAAATGATTGCGGACCGCATCAAGAATGCGGTCCACGGGGGTCGTATCAGCCGTATCAGCGGATGTATCGGCTACGAACGCGTCTGCGATACCAACAGGCGGGGTGTTCTGTCCGGTCATAGTAGACGCTTATCGCCGATAGACTTGAATATCGTCTGATGAAGCGTGGTAGCTATCCGGTTAAAACAGCCCTCTGTAATAGTCGCCTGCGCGGCGCAGTACGCTTACCAGCGTAACAGCGGCGGAAGTGCGAACCGGCCAATTATAGCCCCGACGATTACGGGGGCTGCGTGCCACAGACCAAGATGAACGACGGAGTCGATCGGGCAAGCCAGGCCGTAAGCAACCGATCCAAGTGCAGTAGATGCGACACCTATGTGCAAGCCTGCGGTACCAGGTGATACGGGCGCACCGCGGCGGACCCAGTAGACCAGCGCACCAGCTGTCAGCACAGAAGCAACCAGACCGGACGCAAAACACGTTAATCCGTAAGGATCGTTCGCAGCGGAGAAGCCATGGTCATGACCCAACAGCGTTACGAACGCGGCCACAGGCAGAACCGCTGCCATGGCCATCGCCCATTTCGGTCCTTCGTGACTGTTGCCGACACGCGGTGTGGCCATTTTCAAAACGCTGCTCGCGCTGGCGATACCAAGAATAAGCAACAGTCCGTTACCGATCAAAAAGAACGCCGAGGCCTGACCGGCGACTATTCCGCGCCAGAGTCCGTCGAAAATTTCGACGCCAAGCACCGTGACGATGACAGCAAGCCCGACCAGAACCGCGCCGTCGCGGAATTTCATCGCGCGCACAGGTTCCAGTTCGGCTGTCATCTGCTCGATCAGCGGGTTGGGGCGATTATTTGCACCGGGGGTCATGTTATTCAGCCTTCTCGATAAGCGCGGATAGTTTCTTCAATCCGCGATGTATATTCACTTTTACTGCGGACTCTGTCTGACCGCTTCGTTCTGCGGCCTCCCGTATGGAAAGCCCTTCGATTTTCACCATCTCGATCACTTCAGATTGCTTGTCCGGAATATGGCCAAACATTCTCTCGAGACTCAGCCGTGCCAGAACAGCTTCTTCATCGCTGTCTTCCGGCGCGTCATAATCTTCCAGCGCATCTTCTTCATTGCGGTAGACCTTGCGCAAATGGTCCACCCACCGGTAGCGCGCAATCGCTGCGAGCCATGGCAGGAACGGTCTGGCCGGATCGAAGGTGGCACGCTTATTATGCACGGCCATCATCACTTCCTGGACCAGATCATCCAGTTGGGCGGGGGCGCAGCGCCGCCGATAATACCGCTCTAGCCACTTCTGAACTTCGGTCAGCAAGACTGCGTAGGACTGCTTGTCCCCGTCTTGCGAACGCCGCATCAGCTGTGCGAGAGTTTTCTCATCAGCAATCATTGCACCCCTCCTCCCAGAGTCATTCTTTAGCGTTCTTCGCTCAGCGTCGCACTTTGGTTACAAGTGCGTCCAGAGAAAATATTCCGGCACCGCGGCTAATCAGGATGAGCGCCATTGCCGCCCACAAACTATGCGTTGCCCACCAGGCCTCCGGAAAGATCAGGAACTGGATTACCAGTGTCATAATCAGCAAAGCTACTGCCGAAGCGCGGGTTGCCAGGCCAAGTGCTACAAGAATGGGTAGGAAAAACTCGGCATAGGTGGTCATTGGAACCATGATCTGCGGTGAGACGGGCAGTCCAAATTCCTCAAACAGGAAATACTGGACTTCGTTCACCTCTAGCCATGTCCCTTCAACAACCTTGGTCCTGCCGGAGCGCCAAAACACTCCGGCAAGCGCCAAGCGGGTAAGCAGAAGCGCAAAACTTTCGGTGATATTCCCGGACAGTATTTTGACGATCCGGTCATAGATTTCGGTGATGCGCTTCATGGCTCATACCCCTCGTTTGTGTTTGCGATTAACGCTTGATCGGCTTCAGCGAGCCATTGCCTTTTGGCGTTTTGATGGTGGTGCAGGTGCCCTTATCAACCAGCTTCCAGGCATTGCCCTGATAATCGCGGGTTGATGTACCGGAACAGCTTGTGCCCGGACCTGCGGCGCAATCATTCTTGCCGGCTTTAGCAACGCCGTAACATTTTTCCTTGCTGCTTTGTGCTGCTGCAGGTGTCATGGTCAGGCCGGCGGTGATGCTGGCAGCCAGTGCGAGGCCGGCGATTTTTGCTACGTTATTCTTAGACATCTCAATTCTCCGTATTCGGTTAAACTTCAGGGCGTCCTAGGGGGATCGCTGTGTGGGCCCCGATTGCAGCGGGGATGCTGTGAAGTTCGGAGACGGTGCGGGCAAAGTTACAGTCACCCAAATTAATTTTCGAAAATCTTTTTTGTAACCTTTGATCGGGCGGCGCCGAAATGCCTCATGTCCCACTCGGACTTTATAACTCCGGCTTTCTGCCCGCTGATTTAAGGATTACATATTATGACAAAGAATTCTGTTTTCGCTGCAACAGCCGCAGCACTCGCACTTTCATCCGCAGCTGCATTCGCGGCGGAACCACCGGCAGGCAGCTCTGGCCGTGCGCTCAATTCCGATGACACAGTGCATTGTTACGGCATCCATGACTGTGCGGGTAACGCAGACTGCGCGACTACTGAAAATGCCTGTAAGGGTCAGAACGCCTGTAAAGGCCACGGTTTCAAAGCCATGAAAGCTGGCGAATGCCTCACCAAAGGCGGCACGATCGGTGACATTGGCTAAGCAATAAAAGACAAAATCCGAGATTGGGCTATGCCCGATCCGCCTTGCGACCCGGTCAGACCCAAACCCCTCCCCCCGTGTTCTGCCGGGTCGCATTTTTTGCTAAGAGATCATCATGACACCCATTGACCCATTCTCAGGCTTCGGGCTCGGCCTGCGCCGGACGCATTACCAGGATTTTCTGGAGAGCGATGTGCCAGTGGACTTCGTGGAAGTGATCTCAGAGAATTACATGGTGGAAGGCGGCAATCCGCTGCGCATTCTTGAACAGGTGCGCGCGAAGCATCCGGTGATTATCCACGGCGTTTCCATGTCCATCGGATCGGCTAACGGGCTCGATAGCGAATATCTGGCGAAGCTTGAACAGCTCGCCAACAGGATCGACCCTTTGTGGGTCTCAGACCATTTGTGCTGGACCCGTACCAGCGCGCATAACAGCCATGATTTGCTCCCGCTTCCCTATACCGAAGAGGCCTTGCAAACGGTGTGCGACAATATCGATCTGGCGCAGAATACGCTTGGACGCGCGATGCTGTTCGAAAACCCGTCCAGTTACATGACGTTTCCTGATGACGAGATGACCGAGTGGGAATTTATCGCCCAGATGGCTCAGCGCACCGGGTGCTATCTATTGCTTGATGTGAACAATATATTCGTCAGCGCGCATAATCACGGATTTTCGGCAGAGGATTATCTCGCCGGATTGCCGATGGACCGTGTCCGGCAAATTCATCTGGCCGGACATACAGATGGCGAGATCAAGATTGATACACATGATCAGCCGGTATGCGATGGCGTATGGCAGCTATATGCAAAAGCGCGATCTATGCTGGGTGATGTCGCCACCATGATAGAGCGTGATGACGGCATCCCTCCGCTGCCTGAACTGCTTGAAGAGTTGGATCGAGCTCGGTCAATCGCGGCCGACCCAGCGCATTTGGAGCTTGCCTGATGGCCGGCTCATCCCTCGCAGAACGCCAGCAGGAATTTATGGCGCATGTGCTTGATGATGACCGGCCGCTGCCAAATGGCTGGACTGACCGGCACGCAGCAGGAATGGATATTTACCGCAACGCCTATCGCGCCCGCTTGGTCGATGCTGTGCGCGAAACCTACGAACGCACTTCGCGCTGGGTTGGGGAGGATGCTTTCCGCAAGGCCGCCGCGCATCACATCATCACTTCCCCGCCGAACAGCTGGACGCTGGATGATGCCGGGCGCGGCTTCCCCGAAACGCTGGCCGAATTATTCGCTAACGATCCGGAAGTCGCGGAGCTCGGTTGGCTGGAATGGGCTATGCACCGGGCATTTGTGGCTGCAGATGCCGAACCGATGGACGCGGCGGCTTTTGGCGATGCCGCAGCACTATTTGCGGAAGAAGATTGGGCGAATATGTCGCTCGGTTTCACACCGGGATTGTCGCAGAAGAAGGTTAGCCACGACATTGGCAAATTGTGGCGTTCCCTCGCCGAAGATGAAGCCGGTGATCGGCCGGATGGGACGCTGGACAGGGCGCTGTATTGCGTTGTCTGGCGCGAAGGCGTGAAGCCGGTGTTCATGCAAGTCGAAGAAGCCGAAGGCCGCGCTTTGGAAATGATGCGCGAAAGCGGCACTTACGGCCAAATGTGCGAATTGCTGATTGAGCTCTTGGGCGAGGAGCAAGCAGTTGCAGAGGCTGGCGCGATATTGGGCCGCTGGCTGCATAATGGTCTGATAATTTCGATTTCCAAATAACACGCGCTGCTTGACCTGGCCGCGTCACTCGGCTTGTCTCTCCGCAACCGGGAGAGACAATTTGACGGACCAATCTGTTTACGATCTGCGCAGCGCGAAACCGAGCCTGCGGATGAGGTTCGCCGAATGGCTGATCAGCAAGCAGCCCAGTGAATTCAAGGACCCCGATACGGTGCGCCTAAAAGTGCCGAAGCGCACGCTGCCGCAAGATGCGCCGATGCCGGACAAATTCAACGCACGTTTCGATGTGGAGCGCTGGTCGGCCGCCAACCAAGACGTCATCACGCTGCACCCGAAATCCGGCAAGGGCGAATGGCACATCATTTATTTTCACGGCGGCGGCTTTTTCATGCCCATGTTCAAGGAGCACTGGCCGCTGGTCGCCGCAATGGTCGATGCCACCGGGGCGAGCATCTCGGTGCCGCTCTACAACGTCATACCCGAACACAGCTATCACGATGCCAATGCGCAAGCCGATGCGGTATATGAAAAGGTGGCTGCGGAATGGGGTGACGAACGGATGGCGCTGTGCGGTGACAGCGCAGGCGGTAATCTGACTTTGTCGCTGGCTTTGCAGCGCCGCGATGCCGGAAAATCGCTGCCAGCGCGGCTGATCCCGTTTGCGCCCTGGCTGGATATGGGACTGAAGGACGAAGCCGTCACTGCGGTCGAGCCGAAGGATATCATGCTGGGTGTCGATAGCATCCGTCTGATGGGCGAGATCTGGGCGGGCGACCGCGGGATTGATCATCCCCATGCCAGTCCGCTCTATGCCGATTTAACCGGCCTGCCTCCGATTGCGATCTTTCAGGGACGGCATGACATTTTTGTCGTCGATAGCCGCAGCTTCGCGCAGAAAGCCCGCGCCGCAGGGGTGCCGACCAAGCTGTACGAATATGAAGGCGGGCCGCACGTCTATATGATCCTGACCTTCACGCCTGAGTCAAAAGACACGCTCGCTCTGGTGAAAGACTTTCTCGAAAACGGCTGACTTTGTGACGGGAGATTGTCGCTGGTCAGTAGCGGAAGCTCTGGCCCACCATCTTCTCTGACACCTGCCACAAACGTTCGGCGTTATCCGGGTCCAGTGCGTAAGACCGCACCCCGTCTTTCTGGCTTTCATTGTCGACTTGAGCGATGTGGCAATCTTCCAGATACACGCCGCCCTGGCCGGCCAAATCGTCTGAAGTCGCTGTATAGCAAGTGGTCGCCGCGCCTTGCGGTATGGTCTTCAGCCCCGGACCGTCGCCCGCATTTTCTTTCACCCGGGCCATCATCCATTCCATGTCCTGCTCGGTCATATGGCGGCCAAGATTGGTCATGATCCCGCCGGGATGAAGCGCGTAGGAATGGATGCCGCGCGCTGCCAAGCGGTTTTCAAGACCGACACTGAACTGGATATTCGCGGTTTTCGATTGGCCATAGGCGGCCCATTTTTCATATTCGCGGTTTTCGTAATTCGGATCGTCATGATCGACATCGGCAAACACATGACCGCGTGATGACAGATTGACGATCCGCGGCGCGTTGCCTTTCTCGACCAACGGAACCAGCAGGTTAGTGAGTAGGAAATGACCCAGATGATTGGTGCCGAACTGCATCTCGAAACCGTCTTCGGTTTTGGTGAAGGGGCAAGCCATTACCCCGGCATTGTTGATCAGCAGGTCAATCCGGTCAAACCGTTTGGCGGCTTCCGCAGCGCAGGCGCGAACGCTTTCAAGCGATGCGAGGTCGCAAAGAATTGTCTCGACCTTGTCGCTTCCGCTGCCGGCGCGGATTTCGCCTGCTGCGGTGTCCAGCTTTGACTGATCGCGCGCTGCGATAATTACATGAGCACCCTTTGCCGCCATGGCCCGGGCTGTTTCTTGCCCCAATCCGGATGCGCCGCCGGTGATGAAGGCAATTGTGCCGCTCAAGTCCTTATCCGCCAGAACTTCATCGGCGGTGCTGGTGGCTCCAAAGTTGCTCATCATCTTCTCCTGCGGGTATTTATGTGTCTAATCGCACTTCATACAGATATTCATGGTCGCATTGTGACCCGACCCAAAATTCTATGTCGGCAATCTTCTCAAAACCGTATCGTTCGTAAAAGCGCTGCGCGCCAGGGTTCTCACTATAGACCGATAGCTGCACCGCGTCGGCGCCAATGTTGGCCGCTTCCGCCATCGTCCAGTCCATCAGCGCGGCACCTATGCCCCGTCCGGTCTTGTCGGGCGCGGTATATAGTTGATTTAATGCAGCGGGACGCCGCGCATTAGAGTGGGCTGCATAGCTGCTTTCGCGGGCGATCTTGCAAAAGCCCGTCAGACCTTTGCCGTCTTCTGCCAGCTGGTAAATCAGATTGGGGTCGTTAAAATCTCCGGTCACCCCTTCGACTGAGTAGGCCTGCTCCAAGAACGCATTCAGATCCTTGGCCGAATAGAGATGGGCAAACTTTGCGCAGAAACTCTCTTCGCCCAGCTTGGCCAGTGCGGGGATGTCTTCCAAAAAAGCGGGGCGCAGGATTATCATCCTACGCCCCTACTTTTATTCAGCCTTCGAATGAAGGGCTAAGCCAGAGAACTTACTCGCTCTTTGGCGCAGCTTTCTTGCGCGGTGCAGCTGGCTTCTTCGCCACTGGACCTGCGTTCGATCCATCCATCTGCTCCAGCTTCTTGGCAGCCCATTCGCGTCCGCCAAGACCGAAGGCCAAGGCACCTGCAACGGACATACCGATCACAATTGCGCTGAACGCTGTTTCCGTGATGATTTCACCCACGCCTGTGTAGTTCAGGCCCATGAAGGTGAAGAGGATGATGGTTGCCCATTTCACAATGGTCGAAGCCATCGAACCTTCTTCAGCGCCGCCGATAACTTTCGACAGCAGGTTCGCGATCAGGAAGCCGAAGCCGATGACCACTGCACCGAAGACCACCTTACCGCCAAGCATCAGGATCTCGTCCAGAATTGCTGTCAGTTCCGGGAAGCCCAGAAGACGTGTGGCAGCAATTGCGAAGAACAAGACGATGGCAACCTGCAAAACGCGGGCAATGATCGAGGAAGCAGTTGTTCCCTCTTTCACCATACCGGTTTCGGCAAGCGCACGGTCAACACCCAGACCCGGAAGGACATCGCCAACGATCTGCACGATGAAGCGGCTGATCATATAGCCAATGCCCAGCAGGATGGCTGCGGCGATGATGTTCGGGATAGCCGCGAAAATCATACCCAGCATCTGGCTGGCAGGACCGGAAACCGATGCAATGTTCAGCTGTTCCAGCGCCGCAATCGACACAGGAATGATGACCAGAACATAGACGATTGTACCGATAGTGCTGCTGATGGCCGAATTACCAGTGACGTTATCGACGCCGCCTTTATTCGCCCATTTGTCGAAATCGACAGTCTGCAGCGCGGTAACAACCAGATCTTTCACGATCCGTGCAACCATTGCACCGATGAAGAAGATCAAAGCCGCGCCGATCAGGTTCGGAATGAAGTCCATAATGTTGTTGAGCAATGTCTGGACCGGAGCCATGACGCCGCTGAGTTCAAACACAGTGAGAATGGCCAAGAGGCCGAACAGCCAGATCAGCAGGCTGACAATCTTGCCAAGCGACGCGCCAACGCTTTGGCCGCTGCCGGTTCCGCGGTTCAGCAGGCTGACATTGTCGACCAGTTTTGCGAATGCCCATTTTGCTGCTTTTGCCAGCGCCCAGGTGATGATCAGAATAACCAATGCAGTGACGACTTTTTCGCCAATCTGCATCGCTAGTTCTGGATCAAAGGTGTAATTACCTATTCTCATGCGATTTTCCCCTTAAGTTGCTTTTCAGACAGTAGCATATGGCAGGGCGAAGCGGAATCTTCTGTTTTCTGCCCGCACCGACTGTCCCGATTTTCGATAAATCTGCCCCGTTCTAAGCCATTTGTGCTATTGCGCAATGATGCACACAGGATTTTACATTTTTGTCGCGTCGTTATTCGCTGTTTTGCAACCGATTTCTGCCCTTGCTCACGCTCCGCAGGATACAACAGGATGGTCGATAGCGATCCATGGCGGTGCGGGAACGATGCAGCGGGAACGGATGACTCCAGACCAGCAGGCGGAATATCAGGCAGCACTGCAAAGCGCGCTGGATGCCGGTGCGCAGGTTCTAAAGGAAGGCGGATCCGCGCTCGATGCGGTGAAAGCTGCGATCACTCCTATGGAAGATGATCCGCGCTTTAATGCAGGGCGGGGTTCCGTCTTCACTTGGGAAGGCGCAAACGAGATGGACGCTGCGCTAATGGATGGAGCCACGCGGAAAGCTGGCGCGGTCACCGGCGTGCGCACTATCCGTCATCCGATTCTGCTCGCTGATGCAGTCATGCAGGACGGGCGACACGTGTTCCTGAGCGGGCTGGGCGCAGAAGAATTTGCAAATGGCGCGGGTCTGGACCGCGCAGGACCGGATTGGTTCGCTACTCCGCGCCGCAAAGATGCGCTTGAACGGTTGAAGGCAGAGCAACTGAGCGCGCTGGATGTCGATTACAAATACGGCACGGTAGGCGCTGTTGTCCGCGACAGCCACGGCAATTTGGCTGCCGGTACATCAACCGGCGGTTTGACAGGCAAGCGTTGGGGCCGGATCGGCGATGCGCCTATCATTGGCGCGGGAACCTATGCCGATAATCGCAGCTGCGCAGTTTCCGCGACAGGTGCAGGTGAATATTTCATCCGCGTGGGCGTGGCACAGGAAATCTGCACGCGTCTGAGGCTGTCTGAAGACCCCGTTTCAAACGCGCAAACAATCGCCGACGATGTGATGGCGGAGGTCAAAGGGCTGGGCGGAACGGGCGGCGTCATTCTGGTCACACCCACCGGGCAGACAATCTATAGTTTCAACACACAAGGCATGTATCGCGGCCGCGCAAATAGTGACGGATTGAACGAAGTTGCCATTTTCAAGGACTAACTTGCTAGCGGCACGATTGCACCATTAGCATCGACCCACATTACCCGAACTTGTCTGCTTTGCGTTTGCCGAAGCGCATATCTGTCTCCAGACGCGCGCGCAGCTGTGAATAGAAGGCCTGCAGAAACGCTTCTTCATCCCCGGCACCCGGGTTCCATCCGATTTTGCGGCAGATAGTCTCCGCCACAGCCTCGATTGCGTCGGGCCGCCCTTCACGCAAAACGCGCTCAAGCGTCTGCAATTCATACTCGCCGTAGACCGATAGCTCGTCGTCCCCGAACTTGTAGGAGGCACCTGTGACGACACTAGCGCCATCCGAGGCAGCGCCGCCGGTTGAGATCGCGTGATCCAGCCTGGTATTAACCGCCTCGAGCACCCATGTGCCGGCGACCAGATCACCGGCTCGCATGGAATCGCGGTTGAAAAACGGGAACAGCACGAAGACCAGAAACCACATTAGCGCAGACCAGCCGGCCAGGCCGCCCGCACCTGCCGAAGCGGAAAAGATAAACACGATAGGCAAAAACAGTTCAACATCCCGCAGTAGATTGCGGGCAACAACTGCCTCGGGCGTAAGACGTCCGCCATCGCGCGATGCCACGCGCAGCCCCATGGCCCGTTTGCCGGGAGTTGCCCCGCGCGGTCCCATCTCGAAAAACATAAAATAGCCGTTCCATGCGATAAACCACATGAGCGACCAGACGACGATCAGAAACTCGGTCGCCCCTGTCATTTGCCCAAAATCAGTGTCAATTCGCGTGCCTTGGGCAATCCAGATCAGTAAAAACGTAGTCGCGATTGTCGATACGGTCAGAATTGTGAAGTCCAGCAGCAACGCACCTGCCCGGGCAGATCGCGATCCGATGGACAGCCGCAATGCCACGCCTTCGGGTGTCACCAAGATGCGCTCGCGTTTGGCGCGGCGCTGAGCCAGGCGGTCTGCTGTCCGGCCGCTCATTCTACTTGCTCCTGACCGGATTTATCGGCTGGCTTGCGCCCGAATGCGAAGAAATAGGCGATCCAGAATATCAGCATAAATACGCCAATAATGGCCCGCGCTTCGGTGCCTGCCAGCTGGCGGGGGAACGCTTCGAGCAAAGCGGCGAAGATCATCATCATGACCACTCCGATCATGACTTGAGCCGCGCGCTGCCCGCCTTCTGCAGCAGATGCCATAACCGACTTTTGGCCCGGGAAAGCCATCTTGCGGCCAATATGCATTCCGGCCGCCCCGGATAAGAGTATCGCGAAAAGCTCGGTCGTTCCGTGCACGCTCAGCCACGCCGCAAATTCCCAGAACAATCCCTGTTCCGAAAAGAGCCACAACATCGCGCCCAGCACGGCCATATTATGTACCAGCAGCATCAGAGAAGGTATGCCAAATGCGAAGCCCAGCGCGAAAGCAAGGATCGCGACCCCCGCATTATTGGTGAAAAGCTGGGCTGCGAAAGCAGACATGCCTTGCGCGCTGTCCTCCACTTTTAGGCTTTCCAGCAATATTTCGCGGCTGGCACCGGGAACACGCGTATCGGTGAATTGTGTCGGGACGAGTGCGTAATACCATTCGACATCGCGCGCGACGAGCAGCCAGCCTGTGATCGTACCTGCAATCATCACAAACAGCGCGACGCAAATATCCAGCCAGATTTCCTGAATCGAACGGCTTAAATTTCCGCCTAGAAATTTTCGGAACCAGGCAAACAAACCCTGTCGCGGTCCATAAACCTGAAACCATGCCCGCTGAACCAGCGATTCCAGATAGGTCAGGGTCGATGCATCGAGCGATGTCTCGCGCGCCACGGCAAGGCTCGATGCGGCCGTGCGGTACAAGGTAGGCAATGCAAGCACGTCATCGTCGGAAAGCTTTCTCAGCCGTCCCTTCTCGATCTTGCCGAGAATGTCCTCAAGCTGCCGCCAGTCATCTTCGCGTTCCAGCCTGAACCGGTCTGATCGCAGCGCGGCGGCTTCGATGTCCGGCGAAGGGCTCAACTCGGCCTTCTTGCCGAAAAAGGCGAAGCTCGGTTTCTTCATCCGATTGCTCCGCTGCGTTTGATGTTCAAATAGGAATCGATCAGTCGGTAGCCGATCTGGTCCCACGGTGCTTCGATAATATCGACACCCATCTGGCGCAGCCGCTGGAACACCAGCGCCCTTTGGCGCGACAATGTATCGGCGGTTACGGCCACTGCAAGATCGTCCAGCGTATCAGGATCGGTTTCGGTCAGCTCGTTCAGTTCGGCATCTTCGATCGCGACGAACAGCACGAGGTGTTTTTCAACCAACCGTCCCACGCTTTCGATCATCATTTCGGCGCCCGTTGGATCGGTAAAGTCGGTAAACAATACAATCAGTGACCTGCGCTTTAGGCGCGCGGTTAATGATGCCAGCGCCAGCGTGAAGTTCGGTTCCTCCGCATGATAATCCAAGCCCGCTGCGGCGGATTGCAAGCGGTGGAAGGCGCGCGTGTCACCGATGAACGGCGTCATTACTTCAGGCCGCTGCGCAAACCCGAATAAAGATACACGGTCGCCGCCCTTCAGTGCGACATAGGATGCGGTCAGCGCCGCGGTAACTGCGCGGTCTATCCGCGGCAGCCCTTCGACCGGCTCGCACATGGCCTGCCCGCAATCAAAGGCAAATACGATCTGGTTATTGCGCTCGCTTTCATTTTCGCGCGCATAAAGGCGGGTGTGCCGTGCGCTGGCTTTCCAGTCGATCCGCCTGCGGTCCATGCCGGGCTCATATTCGCTCAGCGCTTCGAACTGAGTGCCTTCGCCCCGTATGCGCCGCGCGATCAACCCGAATTGGGCATCGCGCAAATAGTTCTGCAATTCGGGCGAACGCACCGGAGAAAGATCGGGCCAAATGCGCAATTCGGCCTCAAGCGGCTGCGTAATTTGCCGTGCACCCAGTCCAAGCGGGCCGCTCCAGCGAAGCCATAGTTGGTCAATGGTAGCCGTTCCGCGGCGTGACGGGGCAGGGTTCACAAAACCGGCCCAGCTACCGGTGTCCGCATCATAGCTAAGCGGAGCTTCTACCCGGCCTTGCTCAGCCAGGCGCGAGTCAAGCTGAAGCGCCATTTCAGGAGGCGGACCGCCGGACCTTCCGGCAAACTCGGCAAGTACCCCCAGCTTCACAGGCTCGCCCACTTCACAGTCTGCGGGCGCAACAATTTTCCAGTCATCCAGCCGTCCGGCCAGCAATCCGTCCAGCACCACCAGCACAATCAGCGCGGCAGCCGCCGCGGGCACAAAAATCCACGCGCCGGGAGCTGTCGCCGCGATCACGATTGCAACCGGAGCGGCAAGCGCGGCCAGCCATGCGGCACGGCCTGTCGGGATAATCGGAAACTTCACCGCGTCAGCTCCGCAATCTGCCGTTTATGTCCGGGTTGCGCCTCAACGCGGTGCCTCGGTACTATCCACCAAATCTTGCACCAGCGCTTCCATTTCGCGCCCTTCGATCTCGGCCGCAGGGCTGAGAACTAACCGGTGGCGCAAGACTGAAGTCGACAGCGCTTTCACGTCATCTGGAATCACATAATCGCGCCCCTCCAACGCGGCACGCGCGCGGGCTGCATTGGCCAGCAGTACGGCGGCACGCGGGCTGGCGCCGCTTGTAAGATCGCTGTTCTCCCGTGTCGCGCGGATTAGCCGGACAATGTAATCCGTAATCTCATCCGCGACTGTCACTTGCTGCAAAGCGGCGCTTGCCAGCCCTAGATTGGCGGCATCAGTTACCGCAGTAATACCAAATTCGGCGGGGGCTTGCGGTCCCTGCTTATGGCCAAACCGGCTGACAATTGCAGTTTCCTCGGCCGCGCTGGGATAGTCGATCAACAGTTTGAACAGGAACCGGTCCAGCTGCGCCTCTGGCAGCGGGTACACACCTTGGTTCTCAATTGGATTCTGCGTGGCGACCACCATAAACCTGTCTGGCAAAGAATGCGTTTCTCCGTCCAGCGTAACGCGCCTTTCCTGCATTGCTTCCAGCAGCGCGGCCTGCGTTTTGGGCGGGGTACGGTTGATTTCGTCAGCCAGCAGCAATTCGCAAAAAATCGGGCCGCGTGTCAGAGTGAATGCGCTGGTCTGGAAGTTGAACAGGTTCGAGCCGAGAATGTCGCCGGGCAGCAAATCGGGGGTGAACTGTATGCGACCGAAATCGAGACCGAGTGCCGCGGTAAAGCACTGCGCCAGAAATGTCTTGGCTGTGCCGGGCGGCCCTTCGAGCAATACATGGCCTTGGCTCATCAATGCGATCAACAAATGGTCGATGGTCTCTTCCTGACCCACAATCGCTTTGCCCACTTGTGCGCGAATATTGTCAGCCAAACTGCGCACGTCAGCAAGGTTCATGGCGGCAGCGACAGCCGGCGTGTCCTGTTTATCGGTCATTTGGATAGCATCCTTTCAATGGATTTCAGCGCGGCGGCGGCGCGCAAAATGTCTTTGGGTGTCTGTGCAGAGCGTAATTCTGCAGCTGCGCTGGAATAGGGCTGAATATCTGGCGAACGCCTGGCGATGGCTGCATCAATATCCGCATCATCGGGTTTCCGCAGAGCGAGCGCCGCAACAATTCGGGCGCGCAGCATATCGGCATAGGGGCCTGACAATAGGTGAAGCCTGCCGGCACGCTGGATCAGTCCGGCACTGTTCTTGATTAGCCGCGTCTTGCCAAATGCGATTGACCTGCCTTCTGCAACGGGCGGCCCGAACCGGCGGAATGCCCGCCAGCCAATCACGATCAACGCGAGGATAAGGCACAAAGTAGCCGCCAGGAACGGCGGTCTGAAGGCCAGTGTGAGCAAGTTTTGCGCGCTTCCAAGGCCGTTTAGTGTCAGATCGAAGACAATGGGCAAGTCTTCGCCCTCCATTGCCAAATCGACCAGTTCATGCGCCACCCGTGCGCGGTTCTCGCTTGCAAAGCCGTAATTGTTGATCAGGTCGGCTTCGAACACGAACATGACCGCCCATCGGTCTACTTCTGCGTTGGGATTGACGACTGTTTTCGCCGCTTCCTCCAGCATAGGGTAGGCGTCACCGTCATCGAGATAACCGGCCAGCGTCGCGCCGTTATCTGCAGTGACCAGAGAGACAATCTGGCTGGATTCCGCACCGATTGATTTTTCCGGATCGGGCAGCGGTCCGCGCAGGCCCAACCCGCGCCATCCCGTTTGCTTGTCGTATATTTGCAGTTTTATGTCGTATCCCAGATCTTCAGGCCAATCGGGCTCGATTGATCCGGCCAGCTCGACCCAGCCTTCTTCGGCTTCAACCCCGGCAATATTGCTGGCGGGAAATGCCATCCATTTGGGTATGATGATCATTGTCGGGCCGACATATCGGCGGTCATTAATGATCTGTTTGATATCGTCAGCATCGGCATAGGCCGGCGGGGTCAGAACGAGCAGACTTTCGTCATCCATGCTGCCCTGACTGCGTGACAGGGAAACTTCATGTCCGTCCTCCTCCAGCAATTGGACCAGCGCGGCATAGCCGTTTAGCCCCTTGGCCGCAGCATGGGCATTGCCGTCATTTACGTCCTGCCCTGTCTGCCCGGACCCGATGAAATACAGCGTGGCAAAAAATGCCAGTGCACCGAACAGCACCAGTCCTAGAACGACCTTTGGATTGAAGGTTGCCGACCGGCTCATGCCTTGGCTCCGGCTAGTTTCTGCAGGGCGAAGCTGGCATAGGCATCGCGCGCGGTTTGCCAGTCATCGGCACCCAATTTCTGCAGCGCGAAGATATTTCGTTCCACACGGTCCGCTATCGTCGCGAAAGCAGTGCGGGCAGCATCGGGCAGGGCAGGGATGCCGGCCAGTTCGCGCGCCGTACTGGAAGGTTCGACCCAGTCTGGCCGCGCTTGTGCGATTTGCCCGACGCTGCGTTGTAGCAGTAGATGCGTCGCCCCGTCATAATCACCCGCCGCAGCGAGCCTGTCCGCATCTTCGAGCAGCGCCAAAGCCTCCGCCTCTGCCGGAGCCCAGTTCTCGCTCGCTGCAACAGAATTTTTCGGTCCACCGAGATCGAGGACCGGCGCAAGCAATTTGTAGAGAATATAGGCAAGCAGAGCAGCGCCCGAAATGGCCAGTATCCACAAAACTACATTAAAGTAGCTGCCCAAAAACTGTCCGATTGGCGCAAACAATTCGCCGAGAAATTCGAATATATCTTCCAGCCATCCGGGCGGCGGCGGGGCTTCCGGCCTCTCAACCGGTGCATATTGGATCGATTCGTCTGCGCGAACAGATTTCCAGCCCTCAGCAGGTGCCTCTGTCACAACATCATCTATCTGGACCGCACCCGTGCTCACTTGAGTGTGGTGGCAGAGCACACGCGTCGGTGCAAGCATGGATCAACGGCAAATTCGCGCAAAATAAGTGACTGGAGAACAAGCTAACTGTCTGCGGTGGTGCACCAAAGACAACAATTGGTGCGATTCCAGCTATTGCAGTCTGGTCGCCCTG
>JAHDBR010000029.1 GCA_020630295.1 Sphingomonadaceae bacterium | reverse complement strand
GTGCACCAAAGACAACAATTGGTGCGATTCCAGCTATTGCAGTCTGGTCGCCCTGTGCTTAAAGCGACCGCCACACACGCAATAGTAATTTGACGCGGAAAATTTACGCATGGATGATCGTTTCAATACCGCCGCCGGATGGGTTCTGTTCGCAGGCATCATCGCGCTTGGCCTCTCCAGCATAAGCGGCAAGCTGTTCAAATCGGATCGCCCGGAAAATATGGGCTATCCGGTAGAGGTTGCCGATACCGCAGGCGGCGCTGCGGAAATGACCGTGGCTCAGGCGATGACCATGGAGGGTGTAGACGCATCCAAGGGTGAGGCTGTTTTCGCGAAATGTACCGCTTGCCACACAGTTGAGCAGGGCGGAGCGAACGGTATCGGCCCCAATCTTTGGGGTATCATGGGCAAGCCCATTGCGGGCGGTGCTCCTGGTTTTGCCTATTCCAGCGCTCTGGCTGAAAAAGGCGGAAACTGGGATTGGGATAATATGAGCGAATGGCTCAAGAGCCCGCGCGGTTTCGCCAATGGCACCAAGATGAGCTTCGCCGGTCTGTCTAAAATCGAAGACCGGGCAGCTGTGATGCTGTATATGAACGCAAACGGATCAAGCCTGGCTGTTCCGGAATTTGTAGAAGCTGTTGCGGATGAAGCCGTCGACGATGCTGCTGCGGGACCGGGCACTGTCGAAGGCGCGCCGGTTGACGAAGTTGAAGCTGCCGGTGCGATGGGTGCTGAGCAACCTGTGTCGGAAGATCTGCCTGCGCCGGATGGCGAATAAGGCAGATTGAACGGGCGTTAATCGCGCCCTTTAAATCCTTGCGCTACAACATACCATTCGGACGAGCCTTTCCGGCTCGCCGGTGGTTTGGCGTGTTTGACCGTCTTGAAATGCGACTTCAGCAGTTTGAGCAATTCGGCATCGGTGCCTCCAGCCAGAACTTTTGCTACATATGCGCCGCCCGCTTCCAAGTTTTCGGCAGCAAACCATGCACCGGCCTCAACCAGACCCATAGTCCTTAGATGGTCGGTCTGCTTATGACCGACGGTATTGGCGGCCATGTCCGACATGACAAGATCCGGCGGACCATCCAGCGCAGCTTCTAAGGCGGCTGGTGCTTCATCTGCCATGAAGTCCATCTGCAGGATCGTGACACCCTCAATCGGGTCCGTTTCCAACAGATCAATGCCGACAATCGCGGCTTTGGGCGCTTTCTTGCGAACCACTTGGCTCCAGCCACCGGGCGCAATGCCCAGATCCACGACCCGTTTAGCTCCGGCTAGCAGGCCGAATTTCTCATCCAGTTCGATCAGCTTGTAAGCGGCGCGGCTGCGATAGCCGTCTTCTCTCGCCTTCTTAACATAGGGGTCGTTCAACTGACGTTCGAGCCAGCGGATTTGTGATTGAGTGCGGCCTTTCCCGCTGCGCACGCGCTTGTCAGGATTGCGTCCGGATCTACTCATTGCGTGCGGTCCTTAAATGGTCGCGTATTTTGTCGCCTTCGGCATCGGCAGCCATGAGGCTCCGCAAGATACCCTCGCGAATGCCGCGATCTGCCACGCCCAGCCTTTCAGACGGCCATATGTCCAAAATCGATTCCAGTATCGCGCAGCCGGCAACAACCAGATCGGCGCGGTCATTCCCGATGCAGGGGAGTTCACCGCGCTCTGCCGGAGACATTTGCGAAAGGCGGGTGCTGATGTCGCGCATGGATTGCGATTCAACAATCAGACCGTCAACGGCGCGCCGGTCATAATGCGGCAGTTCCAGATGCAAACTTGCCAGAGTGGTCACTGTGCCGCTGGTGCCAAGCAGTTGAATATCCTCGCCGCTGCGCGCCCGCTCCGCAATTCGCTGCGCAAATGGGGCGAAGCTTTTTGCGACAAGGCGGCGCATCTCCGTGTAGCGGTTGAGGCGTGTTTCGCGATCGTCTTCGCTAGCGCTGACTGTATCGGTGAGCGAGACTACGCCCCACGGGACGCTTTGCCAGTCGATGATGTGCGGAACCTTCTCACCGGGTTCGATTAGCACCAGCTCTGTCGAACCGCCGCCAATATCAAAGATGATCGCCGGGCCTTTGCCGCCTTCTAACAGAATGTGGCAACCCAGAACCGCTAGCCGCGCCTCTTCC
The DNA here is from genome assembly GCA_020630295.1 of Sphingomonadaceae bacterium. GTDB lineage: Bacteria > Pseudomonadota > Alphaproteobacteria > Sphingomonadales > Sphingomonadaceae > Pontixanthobacter. The sequence continues at coordinate 27,352 of JAHDBR010000029.1, read as the reverse complement.
TGAGCCGAGATAATATCCAGAACGATGCCTGTTTCTTTATGCACCCGTTCGATGAATTTAGCACCGTTGGCGGCACGGCGGCACGCCTCTGTCGCGACCGAGCGAGCCAAATGCACATTCCTGCGGCGCAGTTTTTCGGCGCAGACATGAAGGGCGGCCAGCGTACGTTCCATCGCGTCTTCGCTAAGCCGGCCCGACATCGCCAATCCTTCACCCAGCTTCACCACGCGGCTGAACGCGTCGATTACTGAGAAATTCTCACCTTCGGGACGGGCGATCAAAAGCCGGCAATTATTGGTCCCGAGGTCGAGCGCAGCATAGGCTTGCCGGCGGGAACCCTTATGCGGTGCGTGAAAATTGGGAGTGGTGGACGAAGAATTCGGGCCGGCCGATTTCCGGTTGGATTGTCCTGGAGACTGTCCGTCTGGCTGGCCTTCCGACTGGCCGTAAGACTTGCTCTGCGAATAGCCACCCGACCGGCCGCGCCGTTCATTCTTCGCTTTGGGCTGAGAGGGAGGCCGGTAGCGAAAATCAGCTACCTTGCCGGACTTTTCGGCCCCTCTGCGGCCAGCCCCGTTATATCTGTCCGGCGGAGCATTATCCGCCATATTCAAAACTTTCTTTTTCCTCCCGTGAATTGTCTCACGGGGACTTGGGGCCGATGCTAACGTTCATTGGGCATTAGGGCAAGCGGTGAAGCGTTGCGGCGTCGGGACAAGCCGCTAGAATGCGCACGGATGGGCACGCTCGGCACGATCAGTTCGATTCGAATTGACAACACGGTTTGCCATAGGCATCGCTTACTGCAATTGATTATCAATACTAATAGATAAATTACGCATCAGAGGTAACTTGTATGAGCCGCGCCAAAACCCGCAATTTCCTAGTTCTGGGCCACCTTCTATTCGCCGGTTTGCTGGCGCCTATGTTCATTCTGGTTGCGATCACCGGCGGCCTGTATCTCTATGGGAATAAAGGTGAAACCGTAGAAACTGCCTTACAAGTTCCCGCCGCGATCGAGATCGTTCAGGATGCACCGGATGTAGAGGATAAAGTCCGCGCGGTGCTGGCGGCAAATGATTTGCCGCAGGATTTCCAGTATTTGCGGATGCGTCCGGATTCAATCACGACCCGGCCCACTTCGCGCGAATTTGTTGTGCTGGAAAAGGACGGCGACGTTTGGTCCGCCACTTTGCACAAGCCCAATCTGCAATACCGGATGATGGAACTGCATAAGGGCCACGGACCGGAACTGTTCAAGCTGTATCAGATCTTCACCGCTATCGCGCTGTTCTTCATCATCCTTGGCGGTGTTGCCGTTGGCCTGCTGGCGCCGGCCTATCGCAACAAGACAATCGGGTCGGTCATTGTCGGGACATTGGCGTTCGTGCTGTTGGCCTTTGTGGTCTGACCTGATCGGGCTTGCCCCCGTCTGCTGCGGAGCTTAGGGGCAGTCAAATGACTGATAAGAAAACCGATCACGAGCTGACAAACCGCAAATTCTACCGCGCTGACGAGGAAGCAAAATTCTCCGACGCCGGTCCGAAGAGCACGCCGCAAACCGAACATCCGGCGTATAAGCTGGCGTTCCGCGATACTGACTTTCTGATGCGGGATGAATTGCGTCCGGTGCGTTTCCAGCTGGAATTGTTGAAGCCGGAAATGCTGCTCGATCAGGCGGGTGTCGGTTCGACTATGGTGATGTATGGTTCGGCCCGCATTCCCGCTCCTGAAAAGGCTGAGGAGCTGGTTGCCAATGCAAAAGGCGACAAGAAAAAGGTAGCCGAAAGCCTCGCGGCGAAAGCGAAATACTATCAAGAGGCATATACGCTCGCAAAAATGGTCAGCGAGAAATCCATCATTGAAGATGGCAAGCGCCAATTTGTGGTCTGTTCGGGCGGGGGGCCTTCTATCATGGAAGCTGCCAATCGCGGGGCCTCCGATGCAGGTGCGGAATCTGTCGGACTGAACATTGTATTGCCGCATGAACAGGCGCCCAATCCGTATGTGACGCCTTATTTGTCGCTTAACTTCCATTATTTCGCCCTGCGCAAAATGCACTTCTTGCTGCGCGCGCGCGCCGTAGCGGTGTTCCCCGGCGGGTTCGGCACGTTTGACGAGTTCTTTGAACTGCTGACGCTTATCCAGACGGGCAAGATGAAACCGATCCCGATCCTGCTGTTCGGCAAGGAGTTCTGGGACAAAGTTGTCGATCTTGAGGCGCTGGCTGACGAAGGCACGATCAACCATGACGACCTGAACCTGTTCCACCGGTGCGAAACCGCCGATGAGGCGTGGCAGTATATTTCCGACTTTTACGAGCTGGACCGCTAATCCAGTCCGCGCACCGCGTGATGCCCTAACGGTCCGCTACCCGCCCCAAATTCGGGGGCGGCCTTGATGGCCTGCAGAACAAATTGTCTGCCCAGCTTCACCGCATGGGGGAGCGGCACACCGTGACCCAAGAAGGTGGCAATCGCTGATGACAGAGTGCAGCCCGTGCCGTGGGTATGCTGAGTATCTATGCGCGCGTGTTCGAACCGTTCGGCCGCGCCATTTGCGCGGGTGAGCACATCAATGATCCGCGCATCATCCGTATGACCGCCCTTGGCGAGCACATTTGTGTTATATTGCGATGCTATAGCCTGCGCTGCCGCCTCCATCTTGGCGGTGTCTTCCAGAGCCTCGCCGCCAGAAAGATGTTCTAGCTCAGGTAAATTCGGCGTCAGCAGACCGGCGCGCGGGAACAGTGTCTCACGCATCGCCGCGATAGCATCGGGACCGATCAAAGCTGCTCCGGAGGTCGCTATCATGACAGGGTCAAGCACAAGCGGAATCTTCGGATCCACTTCGGCTAACCCTGCTGCGACCGCTGCAATAATATCCGGATCGTGGACCATTCCGATCTTGATTGCATCCACGCCGATGTCGGAGACGCAGGAGATAATCTGCTGGGTCACCACATCGGCGCTAATCGGCACAATCGCCTGAACGCCTACGCTGTTCTGCGCGGTCACCGCAGTGATTGCTGTCATGGCATAGCCGCCCAGCATCGTGACAGTTTTGATATCGGCCTGGATACCTGCGCCGCCCGAACTGTCAGAACCGGCAATCGCCAGAATGCGCGGAGGCTTTTTCATCCTTTAAACTTTCGTTCGCTGCTGGCGGGATATTTGTCCTGCAATTGTTTGGACCGGGTGGGGCGGTCCATCAATTCCCCTCCGCAATTCGGGCACATGTCGTCCAGATCATCGGCGCAAGTGGCGCAAAACGTACATTCGAAACTGCAGATGAATGCCCCTGGCGCTTGCGCCGGCGTGTCAGTGCCGCAGCGTTCGCAGTCCGGGCGCATTTCCAGCATCAGGCGGCATCCCGCACAGCATCACAAATCCGGTCAACAATCTGCTCGACCTGTTTCTTGTCATCGCCCTCGGCCATGACCCGGATCACCGGTTCTGTGCCCGATGCGCGAATGACCAGCCGGCCCGTGCCTTCCAGTTCTTTCTCGGCTGCGGCGATGACATTTTTCACCGTGTCGTTTTCCAGCGGCGCACCGCCATCATACCGCACATTCTTGAGCAATTGCGGTACCGGGTCGAACAAATGCATCAACTCGCTGGCTTTCTTGCCAGAGCGGACCAGTCCGGCCAGCACGCGCAAGGCAGCGGTAGTACCGTCACCGGTCGTTGCGTAATCCAGCAGGATCATATGACCTGATTGTTCGCCGCCAACATTGAAGCCGCCGGAACGCATTTTTTCAAGCACATGGCGGTCGCCTACTTTGGCGCGTTCTAGTTTAAGGCCCTGCGACTCCATATATCGTTCAAGGCCCAGATTGCTCATCACTGTGGCCACGATACCGCCGCCCCTAAGGTCGCCTTTTTCTGCCATCCGGGTCGCGATCAATGCCATGATCTGGTCACCGTCAACGGTTTGACCCTTCTCGTCGATCACGATCAACCGGTCAGCATCTCCGTCCAGAGCAATACCGATATCTGCACCTTCCTCGACAACTTTGGCTTTGATGGCATCGAGCGATGTGGAGCCGACACCGTCATTAATATTGGTTCCGTTCGGCGAGACGCCAAGAGTGATAACCTCTGCGCCCAGTTCCCATATGGCGGAAGGCGCAACTTGATAGGCCGCCCCGTTCGCGCAATCGACAACAACTTTCAGCCCGTCAAACCGTGTTTCGTCCGATACGGATTGCTTAACGGCATGGAGGTAGCGGCCGCGTGCATCTTCAATACGGCGGGCGCGTCCCACACGCGGCGCATCGACCAGCTCTTGGTCACCCTGAATTGCAGATTCAATCGCCAGCTCCGCCTCGTCCGACAGCTTGAACCCATCAGGACCAAACAATTTGATACCGTTATCCTCATACGGATTATGGCTGGCAGAGATCATCACGCCCATATCCGCACGCATTTCGCGGGTCAGCAATGCAATAGCCGGGGTAGGGAGGGGGCCGGTCATGATTACGTCCATGCCCACGCTAGTGAAACCAGCGACAAGGGCGCTTTCCATCATATATCCCGACAAGCGCGTATCTTTGCCGATAACAACACGGTGCCGGTGATCACCGCGCATAAAGTGGCGGCCGGCAGCCTGACCCACCCGCATGGCGATTTCTGCCGTCATAACACCTTGATTGGTGCGGCCGCGGATTCCATCAGTGCCGAAAAACTTACGTGTCATTTATCTGTCTCGTCTCGAATTTGCTCGCATGGTGCGACGGGATTTGCCACGGGCTTCTGGCGCGATTAGGCCGGAAAGTGAAGGGCCGGGCCGCAATGGGGAACATCATTTGACAGATAAAGCACAAGAACCCGTAGAATTGGTTACCATCCGCCTACCGGTCTGGTGGACGTTTGGGGGATTGATTGCCGGTCTGACCTTGGGACTGTTGCTGGCAAATAGCGTATGGCTGGACCCGCTTCTCACGGTAGCAAAGCCGGTAGGGACATTGTGGCTGCGCGCCTTGCAGATGACAATTATTCCGCTGGTGGCCGCTTTGCTGGTGTTGGGCATTTCGCAGATGGCGCAGGCCGCCAAGGCGGGCAAAGTCGCCCGGACGATGCTGGGTCTGATATTCGCGGCATTAATTGTCAGCGGTTTGTTGTCGGCCATCTTTATGCCGATGCTGCTTGAAGCATTTCCGATTCCGGAAGCTGCGTCTGCTATGCTCGTCGCGGATGATGTGGAAGTGCAAGCGGTGCCCGTAATCGGCGATTTCATTGCATCGCTGATTGCACCCAACTTGGTGGCTGCTGCGGCCGAAACCGCTATGCTTCCCCTGACATTGTTTTTCGCTCTGTTCGCGGTTGCAATTTCGCGTTTGCCAGACGGTCAACGCATGACGCTGATAGGCTTCTTTCACGCGCTCGCAAATGCCATGCTAACCATCATCGGTTGGGTTCTATGGATCGCACCCGTTGGCGTTTTTGCTCTTGCTTTGGGCGTTGCAGCGCGCAGCGGCGGAGGCGCGATTGTGACGCTGGCGCATTATATTCTGGTCGTATCCGCGATGGGCGGTCTTGTTCTGATCGGCGCTTATTTGCTCGCGATATTCGGTGCGCGGATGTCGCCCGCTAGATTTGCCCGTGCGATGATCCCGGCACAGGCTGTCGCCGTCTCCACGCAAAGCTCGCTCGCCAGCCTGCCCGCGATGCTGGACAGTGCAAAGCGGCTTGGTGTGCGCGATGCGACTGCAGATTTTGTGCTTCCGCTGGCCGTGGCAATTTTCCGCGCGACCAGTCCGGCGATGAATATGGCAGTGGCTATCTACGTCGCGCATCTTGCCGGAGTTGAGCTCACGCCGGTTACGTTGCTGGCGGGAATTGCTGTGGCGCTCGTGATCAGCATCGGTTCGGTCAGCCTGCCAGGCTCCATTAGCTTCGTTGTGTCGATTGGACCTATCGCCTTGGCGATGGGCGTGCCGGTGGAGCCGCTTGCCCTGCTGGTGGCGGTGGAAATGCTGCCCGACATTATGCGAACGCTCGCCAATGTGACGATGAATGTCGCGGTTACAGCGAATGTTGATAAGACGCGCGGCGATGATGTAGAGCCGGTTGGGTGAATTTTATGCAACTTAATCGCAGCCTGTGCGTTTGATAGGCTGACCCAATATGATTTAGGACTTGATGGAGAATACCATGGCTTTCGAACTTACCCCGCTTCCCTATGCTGACACCGCGCTGGCGCCGGTAATTTCGGCAGAAACCCTGTCTTTTCACCATGGCAAGCACCACCAAGCCTACATCGACAAAACCAATGCTGCGGTAGAGGGCACTGACCTCGCCGGCAAAACTCTGGAAGAAGTCATTGCGGCAGCGCGCGGTTCCAATCAGGGATTGTTCAATAATGCAGCGCAAAGCTGGAACCATGCTTTCTATTGGAACTCGCTGTCTGCCGATGGCGGATCCGCTTCGGACGAGCTGAAAGCGATGTTGAAAGACAGCTTCGGATCGCATGAAGAACTGAACACCCAGCTTGCAGATCGGGGTGCAGGACACTTCGCCAGCGGTTGGGTATGGTTGGCTGAAAAAGACGGCAAGATCAGCATCGAAGAGACACACGATGGCGATACTTTGGCCGATAGTGATTTCAACCCGCTACTGACGATCGATGTGTGGGAGCACGCATATTACCTCGATCACCAGAATAAACGCCCTGCCTATCTGGACGGTGTCATCAAGGAAAAGCTGAACTGGTCATTCGCGTCGGAAAATCTGGCGCGCGGTTCGACTTGGGCCTACCCCGCGTAAGACGGCATTAGCAATTTTTGAGGAGCCCGCTTCGCATTCGTGCGCGGCGGGCTTTTTTCTATGCGCCGTTGCCGGATTGATCATCATCCAGACCAAGTGCGAGAAGGTTGCTCGCGAAAAGCGGTTCTCCAAACACAAATCCGATCAAGTTTGGCCGGCCCACATGGTCGAAAAATGCGGTCAGCATTAGCAAGATTGGCACTGACAATAATGCGCCAAACACACCCCAGACCCAAGAGAAATAGCTCAAAGCGATAAGGATCATCACCGGGTTCATGGTGAACCTTGCGCCTAAAATTGACGGTGTGATGACGTTTGATTCAACCGTATGCAGGCCAAGATATGCAGCGGCAGGGATGAATCCCAGCACCAGCGTTTCCGCAGTTCCGATGCCAAATAGCGTCAGTAGCGCTGTCATGAGCAACGGGCCGATATATGGGAGGAAATTGAGCAGCATAGCCAAACCGCCCCACATGACCGGAGCCTCGACCCCGAGCATCCATGCACCCAATGCCACGATGACCCCAACCCCGGCATTGATCCAGGCTACGGTCAATATGTAAGCAGCCACTCGGTCCTGCACTTCGCGCATGACACGCGCGGCCTTGATGCTGGTCCCATGCGATGCGCGGTCGAAAAGCAGATGCCGCCGCATCCGGATCCGCGCTTCGATCATAAAGAATGTCATCAAGAATGTGAGCAATGTTTCGAGCAGTACACTTGGCGTAGCAAACGCCAGCTGTTCGATCATGGATGGACTTGCCAACACCACTTCGCGTGTCCCCGACTGGCCCATCAGAACCGAGAGCTGCTCATCCATCATGGCAAGCCATGCAAACTCGTCCCGAAGTTCTGCGAACCGTTCGCCGACCTGACGGGCCATAGCTGGCACACTGTCAAACAATGCAGCGGCGGGCTGTAAAATTAAGGCAAGCGCGAGCATAAGCACGGCAAAAAATGACAGTAATGCAAGAAGGGACGCCAAAACATTCGGCAGTCCCCACTCGGATAATTTATCCGCCAATGGTGACAGTATAATCGTCAGGATGATCGCCGTCGTCAGCGGAAGAAATACCACCGAACCGATTGAAAGCACAAACGGAAGAGCCAAAAACAGGCCAATTCCCAGCAACAGAACCAGTGCCGAGATCAACCTCAGCTCTTGTTGAGCAAACGCCATCCTTCGGCTGGAACCGGATGGGGTTTCCTCGGTTTCTGGTGCTCGATCGCTCATGCCGTCCTATGTGGCGGCTTACGCACCTCGCGACAAGATAATATCGATATGTGCGTGACTTAGCGGTCAGATTTTGGCGCCAACGCCATTTCCTGCCGCCACATCATCCAATTCCTGCAAAATGGCGCGGTGGGCGCGTGCATCGCCGATTGCACGCTGGGGAATGTCGCCATCTTCGAGCATTGAGCTAAGGGTCGCACGGGCACGGCCAACGCGGCTTTTGATTGTACCAACTGCACATCCGCAGATGCTGGCCGCTTCCTCGTAAGAAAATCCGCCAGCACCGACCAGAAGCAAAGCCTCGCGGCGCTCTGGGGGAAGCGTAAGCAGTGCCCGGTGCATATCGGATAAGTGCAGCGGCTCTTCCTGCCCTGCCGGGGCCGTGAGAATTCGTTCCGCAACGCCTTCGTCATATTCGCCGCGGAAGCGGTTGCGGCGCATGTCGGTGAGATATGCGTTCCTCAGGATCACGAAGGTCCACGCACGCATCGATGTGCCGGGCTCGAACCGGTCTTGCGCCGCCCATGCCTTCAGCATCGTCTCCTGCACCAGATCATCGGCCATGTCCGGCCGGCCGCAGAGGCCCCGCGCAAATGCCCGTAGATGCGGTACCACGTCCGTCAGTTCTTTTTTAAAGTCGGCTTTTTCGGCGGCCGTCCGCGTCGATTCGCTCATCAGGACTGCTGGTCCAGTTTGGACAATAAATCCTTGAAGCTATCGGGCAGTGGTTCTTCGACAACTGAATCGTACAGTTGTTTTAGACCGTCGGCCCATTCCGGCTTTTCCTTGTTCGGCTGCGCTTTGTCGCCGCCGTGGGATTGTTCATGTTTGCTCATAAAACTCTAACTTGGTTTCATCCAGCTTAGCGTATTGCGCAAGCTGATGGTTTTCATTCTTAAATGGGGAACGAAGGGCCGCCTTTTTTGTTCCAGCCAAGCACACTCCTTTTTCGGTGTGCCAAGCGTTGTGACCGTAAGGGAACTTGCGGGGAAACTTAGTGATTGAGAAGGGAGGATATTTTGGCAAGCATTGCGCATAGTGACCGCCGCGCGAAGCGCTTTCTATTAGAATATCCTCGCGCAATCCCGGTTGCCATTTTTATTCTTGTCGCTGCAATTAGCGTGATGAGCGTGTTTGCGATTGAACGGGGCGAGCATGCCCGTGACCACGCGCAGCTGCGCGAACGTGCGCAAGCAGTTGCTTCGGCGCTGGAACGACGTGGGGGTGCAACTTCCGCATATTTGCGCGCTGGTGCTGCCTTCCTCAGCTCGGTAAACGAGGTCACGCCGGATGTGTTCAACCGGTTTGTCAGCAATTTGCGTGTTGATTCGGATTATCGCGGTGCGGATGGAATAGGCTGGGCACCGAGACTCAGGCCATCTGAGCTTGCTGATTACGAAACGGCACGGCGAGCGCAAACAGGAGAAGACTGGGGCATTTTTCCGCAACCTGCAGCGGATGCAGCGCAGTTCGTACCTGTAACGTTTCTTCGGCCGGATAGCGACAGAAACCGCCGGGCAATCGGATATGATATGTATTCCGACGAGGTCCGCCGGACAGCCATGGATAGCGCTGCACGCGAAGACAAGCCAATTGCGACAGGCAAACTGGTGCTGAAACAAGAAGGTGACGAGACCGGGCCGGGCTTTATCGTGTATATGCCGGTATTTGCGGACTCGACCACACCGCGGCGATTGCGCGGTTATATTTACAGCCCGGTCAATGCAGAAGAGTTTCTTCTATCCGCACTTGAGCTTGAATCGCGCGGGGAGAAGGGGGTGCGGCTATATGACGGGACGATTGGCGAAGACCATCTTATAGCGGAACTACCGCCGGCAAAGATTACGGGCATAACTGCAACCGAACCTGTTACGATCGGCGGGCGTGAATTGACGCTGGAAGTCGAATCCGCGCGGGGAAATTCGTTATCGCTCTTGTCGATGCTGACCCTGCTTTTCGGGCTGATGATTGCCACCTTGCTGATGGTCGTATCGAGACTGCTTTCGAGGCAGGCTTTGGAAGACCATGCATCGCTCAACTGGTTGGAAGAGCAGAACTCAATTCGCAACTCGCTGACGCGTGAACTTAACCACCGGGTTAAAAATACGCTGGCAAACGTACTTTCGATCGTAGCTTTGACACGGCGCAGGACAAGCGATCTGGATACTTTCGCAGACAGTTTGGATGGCCGTATTCGCGCGCTTTCGGCTACGCATGATTTGCTTACACAGTCGGACTGGGGCACCACGCCGATCAGGGCGCTGGTCGAGGCCGAGATGGCTCCGTATGCCCGTAATGAGGACGCAATTCTGGAATTGTCAGGTCCGGATGTAGAACTGGCACCGAATGACGCGTTGTCGTTAGGGCTGGCTGTGCATGAACTTGCGACAAATGCCGCCAAATATGGCGCGCTCAGCAAGAGCGGCGGCAAGGTCAGTGTTACGTGGAAAAAGTTAAATGACGATCTGGCCCAATTGACTTGGAGAGAGACCGGAGGTCCCGAGGTTGCGCAAAACCGGACAAGCGGTTTCGGTACCAATCTGATTGAGAAAATTGTTGCGCACGAACTTAGAAACCCGGTGGACTTGAACTTCGATCCGTCCGGCGTGGTTTGCAAGATCACTGTCCCGCTGCGGAAGCCAAGTGATTTTGCAATCAGGGCGCAGCGTTTGGAAGTATCGTAAAAATTTCTTTGTGTAATTGAATGGGTATGGCCGCTGTGTAATGCGACCATACCCTTTCGCTTAAAGCGGTTTGCTTGATCCGAAGAACAATGCCTGGCTAATTGCCGTACGGACGGTTGCCTCTTGGAATGGCTTGGTAACCAGATATGTCGGCTCTGGCCGGTCGCCAGTCAGCAAACGCTCAGGATAGGCGGTAATGAAGATAACCGGTACGCTGCCGATTTCCAGAATATCATCAACAGCATCAAGGCCTGACGAGCCGTCTGCCAGTTGAATGTCAGCAAGCACGAGGCCTGGTGTTTTCTCTGCCACGACCTCAGCGGCTTGTGTCCGCGTAGCAGCGGTCCCGCACACTTTGTGGCCAAGCGATGTCACCAGATCTTCAAGCTGCATGGAGATCAACGGTTCATCTTCGATAATGAGAACGCTGGTTGCTGATTCCTGATCGATCTCGGCAATGGCATCTTGCACCAGAGATTCAACATCACCGGCATCCATGTCCATAATCGACGCAGCATCGGCAATGCTAAAATCTTCAAGCGTCGTCAGTAGAAGCGCTTGACGATTGAGAGGGGTAATTTGTTTGAGGCGCCCCTGTGCGGCCTGCTCATGCGAACCGGCTTCATCCTGAGTGCTTTCAACTTCGAGATAGGCACTGGCCCAAACTTTGTTGAATGCCCGGTAAAGCGGCACACGGCCGTTTTCGAGCGACTTTTTGAGGTCGTCATCAGCAAGCGCCGCCTCCAGAGTGGCCGCCACGAAAGCGTCACCAGTGGATTGGGAGCCTGTCAGCGCACGCGCATAGCGGCGTAGAAATGGCAGATGTTCAGCAACTTTACTTCCCAAGGTCATGGAAACCCTTCCGTTTATAGATATGCGGGTGTGAAACGGTCGCTGGCAACGTTGGTTCCCACGAAAATCGGTGCTGCGGGCCAGGCAAATTAGCTGGGTCTGAAAGTGAGTGCCGAACCAGATACAGGCCCGTGTAACGACGAAAAATAAACTTTACAAAACAATAATATAGGCAATTTCTACAAAAAACTTTATGTTGGCGGGAACCGCTTTCTTGGTTGAGCATTTTCTCTGTATCACCGCCGCGACCCCCCCTCCCGTCCAAATGGCGGTGATACGATCCCGAAAGGCCTTCGACCTCAACAAGAGGACGAAGGTCTTTCTAATTCAGCACATAAGATAAAGATAAGGCCATTGATCCGGCTAAGGTGCAGGCCACTCAGCCGCTCTTGCCGAGGAACCGCCTGATTATGCCCTTAGGTTTAACTGCGATTGCGCGAAGCAATTCGTCAGGAGCATATGGCTTTTCCAAAATCGGACCGAGCTTTGCTGCCGATGCAGGAATATCCGCCGGAGAGCCTGTCGAGAAAACGATTTTTGGCAAGTTCGGTTTTAGCGCCGCAACCAATTCGGCAATCGCATAGCCGTCATCCCCGTCAGCAAGGTGGACATCCAGCACTACGGCGTCGGGCCGCTTGTCCCGCAAAAAGATGATGGCCTGTTTGATGGTGGCGCAGCTTTCGATGTGACTGACGCCCGCATCTTCCAATATTTGTTCCAAAGACATTGCAAGCAGGGCATCATCTTCGACGATCAGAACGCATTCCGGCATTTGAAGGTCATCGGCGGATGGGCGTGGGCTGGTTATGGTACTGACTTTCGGCAAGCAAATGCCGGTGAAATTTCCGGCACGGTTCTACAACTTCAAATTGCGCCAATTGTTCCAGCCGATTGAACGTCTTACAATGTTTTCTCGTAGATAGTATATTCGCGATTGACCTTGCTTCCTATCGCATCGGCGATTGCGATCATTCCTTTATTGTCATCAAGAATCCAGCCGATTTCGCCGCGCGCCGTGCCGAATTCCTCGTAGGCTTCTTTGCGAATGGAATCGATCAGCATAAATGCCAGCTGGCTGGCCATCCGCGAATTCTGGTGCTTCTTCAGCACGCCCATGAGCGGAACACGCATATCACTATGCATGGGCTTTCGTGACCAACGCAACAGTTTGAACCAGCCAAAGGGAAGCATCTTGCCGTCAATCTGTGACAGCACATGGTTCACATCCGGGAGGGTAATCATGAATGCTGCAGCTTCGCCATCTAGCTCTACGATCTTGATCAGTTCCGGATGCACCAACGGTTTCAACTTCTTGGCTGCATAGTCGATCTCGCGCTGAGTGAAGGGGATGAAGCCCCAATTATCCGACCAGGCATCATTCAGGATGTCGAGAATGATCTTCACCTCGTCTGCGAAACGGGACTTGTCAGCTGGCCGCATTTTGATGCGATCATTGCGTTCGCATGATTTCACAATGCGTTTGATCAGCGGGCTGAAATCATTTTTGACAGGCAAATCATATGTCAGCAGCTTCTTCGCTTCCGTATAGCCATAATTTTCGATCCAGCCCTGATATTTTGCAGGGTGATGGCCCATCATGATCGTTGGCGAATGGTCATGGCCATATGTCAGCAATCCGGGTTCTTCCCAGATCGACATGGAAATGGGCCCCAACACGCGGGTCATCCCCTGCGCGCGCAGCCAATCTTCTGCCTTTGAAAGAAGGGCGTGGCCAATCGCTTCATCTTCAGCATCGAAATAGCCAAACATTCCGGTGCCCGGGCCCATTCCCTGTTCCGGCGGAAGCTCCAGAGCAAGCTCGTCAATGTGCGCCGATATACGGCCAACCGGTTTTCCGCCCCGATAGGCCAGGTAAAGCTGCACCTTTGCGTGTTCGTAAAAGGGGTTCTTGTCCGGATCGACCAGTTCCAACAACTCGCTTCGCAATTGCGGTACGCTATGCGGCGTTTCCGAGGCGATGCGGCGGCCAAGATCAACGAAAGCACCACGGCTTTTCTTGTCGTTCACCGGTTCAATTACTATTTGAGGTTCAGTCACGCCTTTGCCTTCGTCTTGGCACCGGAATTGCGGCAAGCAAGCGGGCCATTCATTCATGCCAGGTTAGCCCTGTCTGTGCATAGCGCTGCTTGTCAAGAAGCGCATCTTCTCGGCGGGCTTTCGCTGTCAAAAATACGAGCCCTTTTGCCCGCGCGGTTTCTGCGGTAAAGGCGCTTTGGAAGAAAACATGAATATACAGAAATCCATCCCAATTGCGGAACAACCGCAAGTTGCATCGCCAGCGGCGAAACGCGCACCTATTGCGGACGACAAGGCCATGCTGCGTGCTGCCCGAGATCTGACCAAAGATATCGCAGATGCGAAGCCGGCCATTTTCTGGTCCGATATGCTGATTTCGGCAGGTGTGGGCTATTCGGCGCTGGCGGGCGCTATTCTTGTGCAGAATACCGTGCTGGCAATTGCACTCGGTCTGGTCTCTTCGCTGACGCTTTACCGTGCGCTTCTGTTTATTCACGAGCTTTCTCACATCCACCGGAATGCTTTGCCCGGCTTCCGTAAGACGTGGAACATGCTGGTGGGCGTCCCGATGCTGACCCCGTCCTTTATGTATGAAGGGGTGCACACGCTGCATCACAAGCGGACGCAATATGGCACGGTCGAGGATCCTGAATATCTGCCACTTGCATTGATGAAGCCGTGGTCATTGCCTTTGTTTGTGCTGATTGCGCTGCTCGCGCCGCCAGCTTTGATTTTCCGCTTTGGCGTGCTGGTTCCGTTGGGCGTTATCATTCCGCCTGTTCGCAAACTGGTTTGGGAGAGGGCATCCGCCCTCTCGATCAACCCCGACTTTCGCCGCAAACCTCCTGAGGGAGAGCTGAAAACACGCGTATTCTGGTTGGAAACTTTCGGAATGCTGTGGTCATGGGTGCTCATCGCGAGTGTCTTTATATTGGGATGGAAGCCGCTTCTGGTGGCTCTGGCGGTGTTTTCTTTCACCGCTGTTTTCAATCAGCTGAGAACTCTGGTCGCGCATTTGTGGGAGAATGAAGGCGAACCAATGACCGTCACGGCGCAATATCTGGATTCGGTGAATGTGCCGCCTCCCGGTTTGCTGGCTGAAATCTGGGCACCCGTCGGGCTGCGCTATCACGCATTGCACCATCTGATGCCGTCAATGCCCTATCATTCCCTGCCAGAGGCGCATCGCAGGCTGCGCGCGGAACTGGGTGCTGGCACCACCTTTGACGGGGCAAACCATCCCGGAATGTGGCACTTGGTCGGGCGGATCGCGCGCAGTACTATGGTGAAACGCGGCTAACCCGTCTCACGGCAGATACCGGACCATGGCGCAGCGCCGTTCGCGGGGCAGTCCAAACTCGACCGCTTTTTCCAGCGACTCCGCCAGATGGGGGCGGCCTTCGAAGTTTTCGATCTCCACAAAACCGTGCTTCGCATAGAACGGACCATTCCACGGTATATCGCGGTATGTGTTCAGCGTGATCGCGCGATAGGCTGAATTATGCGCGTCAATCGCGAGCGCCTCCAACAAAGCGGCTCCGATGCCTTGCCCCTGATATTCGCGAGAAACGCTTAGCTCGCCAAGATGCAGTTCACGCCCGACAGGTCCTGCGGCGGCGAAACCGATGACACGGTCCGAAGCGGTAGCACTCAGGCACCGTCCCTTAGCGATCAGTTTACGGTAATCCGCAGCGCTGGTTGATGGAGGGATAGGTATACCGGCTAAAGTTGGCTCTTCTGCCAATAAGGACGCGGCATCTTCTTCAACACTATGAAAACCCGCTGCATCTTCCGGCCTTGATAGGCGCAGCGACCAGTCAGTCATTCCTCAGTCCGGACGAGCACCGTTTCACCGATCATAAAGAACAGTAGAAATGGCGCCCAAGCAGCCAGAAAAGGAGGGTAGCCGCCGAAATTGCCCATCGCCAGAGCAGCATTGTCGACGACGAAATAGGCAAAGCCCAGCGCCATACCAATCACCGCCCGCACGAATAGCTGTCCCGACCTAGCAAGACCGAAGGCCGCAATGGAGCCAAGAAGCGGCATCAGAAATGCGGATAGAGGGCCGGACAGCTTGTGCCACCATTTGGCGCGCAGTTCGCTACTTCTACGACCTACGGCCTCATAGGCATCAATCGAGCGTGAGAGCGTAAAGAAGTCTTGGGCGTCCGGATCAACGCTATCAAGTTCGATCTGGGCTGTGGTTAGACCTTCGCCGACAATCATTGTTTCGCTGGCACTAGTATCTGCGGATGCCACGTCAAAGCTTTGTACGTTTTGAAGCTCCCATCCAGGATTGGCAAAGCTGGCGCTTTCCGCGCGCACTTGCTCGGACAGCATTCCGGAAGCGTCACGCAAATACCAGGTGACGCCGGACATCTGGATATTTTCACCTTCGCCGGTCAGCGTTTCCGCGGTCAGAATATTTGCACCATCGGTCAGATAGACATTCGACTTGATGTCGGATTCTTCAGGTATCGGCCCATAATCCGCACCCTCCCACGCCTTCAGGGTGGCGGTCGACTTGGTCACAATGCGTTCGTTAAAGGCGAAGCTGACGACTGACACCACCGCCGCTGTGAGCAGTAACGGAGCGAGTACTTGATGCGCCGACAGTCCGGCGGCCTTCATCGCGACGACTTCGCTGTTCTGGTTGAGCGTGACCAATGTGATCAGTGTGGCAAGCAGCACAGAATAGGGCAGGAACCGGGCGATGAGCTGCGGGATCCGAAGCGAAGCATATTTCAGCAATTCTGCTTGCCCATTGCCCGGTGCGGCAAGGATTTCGCCAGTTGTACTGAGCAAATCCAGTGCCATCAACACAAGGACCAATACCGCCAGCATGGCGATGATGCGCAGGATAAACGTCTTGGCGAGATACACCGTCAAAGTGCGCGAAGGAAAGAACTGAAGCTGCATCGCGCGTTACTCTGCCGGGGCCATATTGGCGGGTTCGTCTATTTGCGGGCCTGCCAATTTGCTGCGCGGTTTCCGGGCAAACAGTTTGCGCAGCCGTTTACCCATTTTCGCAGCGGCAGTTTCCAGTGCGCCAATGGCCTGCCCGCCCGGCACGAACGCGACCCTGTAATACATCCACAAGATCAGCGCGGCAAAAACCACAAACGGCCCCCAGAGTGCGACAATGGGATCAACCCTGCCCAGCGCAGCGATATCCTCGCCGTACTGATTGACCTTGTGATAGGCGACCACCATCACAATGGACACAAATACCCCGAGTGCAGAGCTGGACCTTTTTGGCGGGATTGCCAGTGCTACAGCGAGCAGCGGCATCAGCAACATCATTACCACTTCAACGAGGCGGAAATTGAAACTGGCCTGGCTTGCATCTCGCTTGGCCTCTGTCTCATTATCCGACCAACCGACCTTCAGCAGTTCCGGCAGGATATATTCGCGTTCAGCATCGCCGCGATCCCGAAACTCCTCGATCCTTGGCAGATCAATTGGTAGATCGTGGAGGGTAAAGCTGAGGACGCGCGGGGTCTCATCCTCTCCGCCAGTGTCCTGAACGATTGTACCATCGGTCAGCCGCAGAATTATCGTGTCCGGGCTGTCGCTGGTGGCGAGAAAATTGCCTTCGCGCGCGGTAATGGAAAGGACCTGACCTTCATCGTTGGCAACACGGGCAAAGATACCTTTTAGCCGCCGGCCATCATCTTCGCTTTCATCAATGCGCAAAGCCATGCGGTCTTTCAGCGTCGTAAATTCGCCGACTTTGATGGAGGCGCCCAGCGCGCCGGACCGCAGTTCATATTCAAGCTGTTCGTAATAATATCGGCTCACTGGCTGGATGTAGAATACCAGCGCGACATTCACCGCCATAAACACGACGGTGATGATGTAGGGGATGCGAAGCAGGCGGCCATAACTTTGACCCACCGCACGCATCACATCCAGCTCGCTTGATGTTGCAAGTTTGCGGAACGCCAGAAGTATGCCGAGCAGCAGACCTAGCGGAATAGCCAGACTGGCATATTCGGGCATCAGACTGGCCAGCATTTTGAAAACGATCCCGATCGGGCCGCCTTCTGTCGCGACAAAATCAAACAGGCGGAGCATTTTGTCGAGCAGCAGCAGCGATGCCGCAATCGCGAATACGCCCAGCATTGGCACAATGACCAAACGCAAAATATAGCGATCAATGGCTGGGATAAAGTTGAACACGCTTACGCGGCCTTACTCGCTTCAAGGGACATTGATACTGCCCTAGCGGCAAAATCGCGCCGGGTCATGCCCCGCGTTGACGATTGTTTGCTGGAAGGCAGCGGCACAATCTCCGCATGGGATGATAGAGCCGCCCGGCCTATGCTTTTTCAAGCGTGCATTGCAGCGGGTGCTGGTTCTCTTTGGCGAAATCCATCACTTGGTTCACCTTGGTTTCCGCCACTTCGTACGGAAAGATTCCGCAAACGCCGACACCGCGCTGATGGACGTGGAGCATGACGCGGGTTGCCTGCTCCAGATCCATCCGGAAGAAGCGTTTAAGCACCATGACGACGAACTCCATCGGCGTGTAGTCATCATTCAGTAGCAGTACTTTATACTGGCTTGGCTTTTTAGGTTTTGCCTGCGTTTTGGTGGCTACGCCAACCTGACCCTCGTCATCACCCATGCCTCCATCATCCATGCCGCCGTCACCGCCATCGGGCGTTTCGGCATTCAGGATGCGGATGGTGCTGACAGGAGCAGGATGGGGGGATCGAGATGCAATCATTGCAGGGCCAATATCGTATGCGGTTCCAACTTCGCAAGAGGCTGAGAGCACTCTGGCGCATTATTGCGGTTAACGAGCGCAAGTTGAGGCTTATTGGCCAGACCAATCATCCGAGCGGTGACCAACAAAAAACGGGCCGGACGGGAGTGCCGTCCGACCCGATTGTGAGTTACGCCGGAAAAGGGAGAGGGAGAGAAATCCGGCGTTTAGTGCTAGTTCAAGCAGCCTTGCGGACTTTGTCCATGGCGAGGCTCATGCGGCTCGAAAGAGGCGCGAAAGCTTCGTTGGCCAGCTTGACCCATGCTTCGGTGTTCTTGGAAACGTTTGCGACAGTCGCGTCGAAATTGCGGCTGGCGAACTTGCCTTGCAGCTGAACGAATTCAGTTGGCGAACGTACGGCTGCAACTTCTTTAACGTCTGCAGTCATTGTTTCGACCGCCGTCTTGGCGTCTTCAACGTAGGCTTTGCCCATGTCCTGCATGCCGCTGGCAAGGATTTTGCCCGATTCAACAACTGCTTCAACGTTGCCCTTGGTGAACTCGCCCATTTCAGCAGCGTATTCGGATCCTTTGTCATATGCAGTCTTGGCACGTGTCTGAAGGTCAGCAAGACCGTCTTTAACTTGTGCTGTGTACTCGGTGGCTTTGCTTTGTGCTTTGGTCATTACTGTGTCCTTTGCAGTAGATTTGGTGGGCTTTGCTGCGGCTGATTTCTTCGCAGCAACCTTCTTGGCTGGTGATTTTTTGGCAGTCGCTGTCTTTGCAGCAACTTTTTTGGCCGGAGCCTTCTTCGCCGCGGCTTTCTTTTTAGCAGCCGCTTTCTTCGGGGCGGCTTTCTTGGCCGGAGCTTTCTTCGCAGCTACCTTCTTGGCAGGCGCTTTTTCGTCCGCTTCGACGGCCTTTGCGATCGCAGCAACGCTCACGTCACTTTTCGCTTCAACCTTTTTAGCGGCAGCATCGGCATAAGCCTTCTCTGCTGCGGTATCGATTTTGCTGGCGGTGGTTGCCATGATAAAAACCTCTTAACTCGTAAACGTGCGGGATAGCACCTTTATGTTGCAGTGCACAAAATAGGCATTGCAGCTGCGAAGTCAAGGATTTTTTGTGCAGTGCACCATTTTCAGGTAAGTGTTTGGTAAGTAACGTTTATCTGGCCTTAACGTAACGTCCAGGAGCATCTTCGATCACTTTATCTCCGCGCCCGCCTGGCTTTCTTTTGCCAGTTGCGGGCACTTTTGCAGCATCCTGCGTGTGCAGCCAGTCAATCCAGTCAGGCCACCAGCTTCCACCTGTTTCGGTCGCGCCTTCGATGAATTCTTCAAGAGAGGCGCTCTCTGCCTCATTGGTCCAATATTGATACTTGCCCGATCCCGGCGGGTTCACCACCCCGGCAATATGACCGGAACCGGCCAATACAAAGCGCAACGGGCCGCTGAAGTGGTTGGTGATTTCCCACACGCTTTCTGCCGGTGCGATGTGGTCCTCTTTTCCGGCCTGAACATAGGTCGGTGTTTTTACTTTTGTCAGATCGATAGGCGTCCCGTCGGCCTGCATAGAGTCCGGCGTGGCGAGCCGGTTATCGCGGTATAAATCTTTCAGATAGGCCTGATGCCACTTTGCTGGCAGGTTGGTCACATCTCCGTTCCAATGAAGCAGATCGAATGCGGGATAGCCGTTGCCCATCAGATAATTATTGATCCAGTAATTCCAGATCAGATCGGTTCCGCGCAGCAAATTAAACGCTGCAGCCATATACCGGCCATCCAGATAGCCATCAGGACAAAGTTGTTCGATGCCCCCCAATTGCTGGTCATCAATAAAATGAAGCAGTTCACCCGCTTTGGCAAAATCGACCTGTGCGGTGAAGAATGTGGCGCTTTTCACCTTCGCCTGCTGTTTGCGCCGGTGTAAAATGGCCAGCGTCGCGGCCAGCGTTGTCCCTGCCACGCAATATCCGATTGCGTGGACTGATTTAACTTTCAGCCGTGCGCGCACATGGTCAATCGCGTCTATCTGGGCGAGGATGTAATCATCCCAAACCACATCAGCCATGCTTTCGTCAGCCGATTTCCAGCTGACCATATATGTTGTGATGCCTTGCTCGACTGCCCAGCGCACGAAGCTCTTCTTCTCGTTCAGATCGAGAATATAGAACCGGTTAATCCATGGCGGGAAAATGATCAGCGGTGTTTCCAGCACCGTATCCGTAACCGGGCTGTACTGGATTAGTTGGTAAAGCGGCGTTTCATGCACGACTTTGCCGGGCGTGGTTGCGATATTCTCGCCAACCACGAAAGCATCCGGGTCAACGTGGGTCAGCTGACCTTTCTTCAGGTCAGTGATCAGATGCTCCATGCCTCTGACCAAATTCTCGCCTTTGTCCTCAAGCGTCTTTTCCAGAACCAGCGGGTTGGTTGCGGGAAAGTTTGCCGGGCTCATCGCCTCTATCATGGCGCGGGTTGCAAAGCGCAGTTGTTCGCGCTTGCTGTCATCCAGCCCCTCCATCTCGTCGACCATGTCATGCAGTCGCTCTGCCATTAGCAGATATGTCTGATGGATGAGCGCAAAAGCGGGCTGGTCGCTCCACCGGCGATCGCTAAAGCGCTTGTCAGAACGGGGAAGGTCGCGCTCATTCTCGGTCAATGCCTCGGGGCCGATGCCATAGCGGCCAAGTACAGTCTGCCAAAGCTGCAGGCTTTCTTCCCAAAGCTGCTTTTGCTTTTCCGGTTCCTGCAATGGCATCTGGCGATACCAGTTCTGCATCGCCCCCAGCCACTCCATGGGGTCGACAACGGCGATTGGCGGCGTTCCGGCAGACTTCTGTTGCGATTGATATTCCAACCACATTTTTTGAAGTTTGCTGCTGACCTCGCTCCAATGCCCCATGTCCGGAGCCCCGCCAATGGGTGATGTCCCGAATGGTGACGAGGCTGACGGTGAGCTGCTCATGCCCGGCAAAAACTGCTCCAGCATCCCCTGCATAGCCTTTGCTTGTTGCTGCATCATGTCAGTCATTTGAGATGCGGGATCGGTCTTATCGGCCATATTAGGTTCCATCATTGGAGCAGGCTTGCGCGTTCAAACCTCTACGAATCTTATGTTGCATATAGATTGCGTCTTGCGCGATTGTAGCTGAGGACAGATAGGTCACAACTATGAAACGGCAAAAGGTCGTTTTGTGAATTCGAATTCCAAGAAACTAGCAGCTTGAGTAACTTTATGAATACCGACTTCTACCGCATGAAGCGTTTGCCGCCCTACGTAATCGCAGAGGTGAACCAGATGCGAGCGGCCGCGCGGCAAGAGGGGCGGGATATTATCGATTTGGGCATGGGTAATCCGGACCAGCCGCCACCCGCCCATGTCATCGAAAAACTTTGTGAAGTGGCGCAGAAGCCCGACGCGCACGGTTATTCGCAGTCAAAAGGCATTCCGGGCCTACGCAAAGCGCAAGCCAATTATTACGGCACCCGGTTCGGTGTCGATCTCGATCCCGAGACTGAAGTCATCGTGACCATGGGTTCGAAAGAAGGCTTGGGAAGTCTCGCAAACGCAATCACGGCGCCGGGCGATGTTATTCTGGCGCCAAATCCGTCCTATCCGATCCATACATTTGGTTTCATTATTGCGGGCGCTACCATCCGTGCGGTGCCGACAACGCCGGATGAAGAATATTGGCGCGCGCTCGACAATGCGATGGCCTTCACCGTGCCTCGCCCGAGCGTGCTAGTAGTCAACTACCCTTCCAATCCCACTGCCGAAGTCGTGGATTTGGCTTTTTACGAGCGGCTCGTCGCATGGGCGAAAGAAAACGAGGTGTGGATCCTGTCTGACCTCGCATATTCCGAGCTGTATTATGACGGCAATCCGACACCATCGATTATGCAAGTTCCCGGGGCGAAGGATGTCGCGGTCGAATTTACTTCAATGTCAAAAACCTATTCGATGGCAGGGTGGCGTATGGGCTTTGCAGTCGGGAATAAGGCGCTGATTGGCGCGTTGACACGGGTCAAGTCCTATCTGGATTATGGCGCGTTCACCCCCATTCAGGCGGCCGCCTGCGCCGCGTTGAACGGGCCGCAGGATATCGTCGAAAGCAATCGCCAATTGTACCAAAAGCGCCGTGACGTAATGGTCGAGGCGTTCGGCCGGGCCGGTTGGGATATACCTGCTCCCAAAGCATCTATGTTTGCTTGGGCACCATTGCCGCCCGCCCTTAAAGATATGGGCAGTTTGGAGTTCTCGAAACAATTGTTGACGCAGGCGCAAGTCGCCGTGGCTCCAGGTGTTGGCTACGGCGAAGAAGGTGAAGGATTCGTCCGAATCGCAATGGTCGAAAATGAACAGCGACTGCGCCAGGCGGCTCGAAATGTTAAGCGCTACCTATCTTCGGCAAGCGTGAGTGACTGATAAATAGAGGTAAATACAGCCTTCCATTAGCTCGGAAACCAAATTGCATCACGATTCGTTGATTCGGTACTGACAATAATTTACCACAGCAGCGATGAGGTTTCCGATCAGCCTATGACTACGCAGGTAAACATTGACCTGACTGACCGCCAGCGTGATGTGCTGGAGCGCGTTGACCGGCGCGTCCCGATCAAAGTGATTGCTGGCGAACTGAATGTATCAGAAGCGCGCATCAATCAGCATATTCGCGCGTTGAAAGACAAATTCTCCGTCGACAGTATGAACGAATTGGTCGAGCATTACCGCGCCTCGGCCGATTATGACGGGCTGCATAATAAGCGCGCCCGCGATATTCCTGAGGAGGCTGAGCCAGCTGGAATTACCCCTGAAGGTGCTGCTCAAGACCCCTATAGAAATTCTCTATACAGAAATTCTCAGCTGCACGATGCGCCAATTTTCCCTGATGAGGGTTCCCGGGTCGACCCCGGTGAAATCGTTTTTTCTGATGCGCATCACGTCCTCATCGATGCGCCTTGGCGAAGGCTCCGGGAGCCGGTGGTCGTCCCAACCTTTTTAGACGGCAATAATGCTGTTGTAACTCGCTTGGCTCTGATGCTCGGCATTGCGGTTGGAATCGTTGCGGCAGTAATTCTTGTGGTAGCCGCAACAGTGACCGTCAGCGACGTTCTTGAGGGCAAGGCGGCCATACGAACGGACACTCAAGATCAGTAGGTAAATCGCTTGCGGATCTTCAAATCCGCTGGAGATTTTGTGATGACTGCACCGGTTCTTTCTGACGCGTATCAAATCAAAAAGCTTATCCGTGAAGCTGAGGCAATTTCAGACGAAGCGATGATCGCTTGTTCGAAGCTCAAGCAAGCCATGATCATGGCCCGCCAAAACCCAGAGATACCCGTGCACGCAGGGCAGAAGGCGATCATTCGCTTGTCCCAAGCAGAGGACCAGGCGATGCGGATGTCGTCGAGCCTATTGCGTGTTCACGACGAATTGAGCAAAGTTGCGAGAGAATTTGCTGGCCCAGATGATGAGATTCCAACTGACATCCCGGCTGCGTCCTTACGGGCGTTTCCAGCGATTGAACCACTTGAGATTAGCTAAAAGGAATGAAATCTGTCCGCTCTCAACCTTTGGAACGAGTATCGATTTGACGCACAGGTGCTTCTTCTCACATCTGCCTTTCTCTGGAGCCTTTTGAAGGGCAAAGGGCCAGAAATTGCTTCTGCAACCGCCTTGGTGGCGATGTTCGTTGTCTCGATATTGTATTGGTTGATTATCGGCGATCAGGATCGGCTTAACACCGTCGATCTTGGGACTTTAATTATAGACCTGCTCACGGCCGCGGCATTGATTGTCATCGCGCTTCGAGCCAACCGAATGTACACTCTATGGCTTGCTGGCTTTCAAATCATAGCAACTTTTGCGCATCTGGCTCGCGGACTGAGCGATGCGATATCCCCGCTGGCTTATGCGATAATGTATATCGGCCCGTCCTATTTTCAGATCATTATTCTGGGGTTCGGGATATGGGCGCATCAGCGGCGCGTATCGCGTCACGGGACGTACAGGTCATGGCGGACCTCCTCGCTCCATTCGCCGGAGATGCCGCCTCCGAATTAGCGGTGGCTTTGAAGGAGCACTTCGGGTCTCTTTCGCGCGCGCTTTCAGCGACACCGCGGCAGTTGGCAGATATCGACCGCCGCTTGCGCCAGCCTTTTGAATTGCTGCTCGCAGCGCAAAAGGTGGTCGATGCGGCACAGAGGGAACATTTGTGTTCCGGTCCGATTGACGCCCAAGACCCTGAGCTGCTCCGATTTCTGCGATCGCGCCTCTGTTCCGCATATGGTGAGAAGCTGCTGCTGATTTTCTGTGATGATCAGAAACGGTATCTGCTCGATCATGAAATCGGGCAAGGAGCATCTCAACACGTCAGCATTGATATGCGCGCCATGTTACGTAAAGCTGTGACTTTGGGGGCCAGCCATATTCTGATGGCGCATAATCATCCCTCGGGTGATTGCAGCCCCAGCCAAGATGACATCGCATCTACACGGCACATCGCAAACGCCGCTCAGTTAATTGGCGTCAGCATCATCGACCATCTGATTGTTACGCCCACACAGGCATATAGTATGCGTGCCGGCGGCCAGTTTTGACGCGAGACTTGTCAATCGCGCATCAGGTTTAGTTTGATGGGCGACAAAATGCCCACAAGGCAAATGGTGGTGGACGCTCCGGTAGACGATCCATGCTTGGTCACGATGCCGCGTATATTGCAGATAGGTGAGCTTCGGCTCGATCTGTTTCACCGTGACGGTCAGGTCGACGGCAACTGGCTTGGACTGTTCCCGCGCGAGTTTGAGGTTTTGTGGAGGCTTGCGGAAAGCTCTGGTGCTCCGGTGACCAAGCAGCAATTCTTGCAGCAGGTCTGGCGACTGGAAAATGATCCGCTGACCAATCGCCTTGAAGTATGCATTTCGCGCATTCGCTCCAAACTGCATGTGTTCCGGCTTTCGGGAATGGTCGAGACCGTCGAGGGAGGCGGCTATCGGATTTCGCCTGACGGTGAATGAAGGAATGCTAACCCACTAGACTTGACCGCCCATCTGCGCATAACCCGTGGGCATCGGATTATCCAAAAGGTGTCACCCATGCAATTTCCTGAAAATGACCGCGTATCCATGTCTCTGGGCGATGATGGTGTCGCGCAAGTGCGGCTCATCCGCGCAGACAAGATGAACGCGCTGGATCCGGAAATGTTTGTGCAGATAATCAAGGTTGCGCAGGTGCTGCACGATATGAAGGGGTTGCGCGCTGTCGTTCTTTCCGGGGAAGGCAAAAGCTTTTGCGCCGGACTGGACACGGCCAGTTTCGGACGTGAACCGGCTGAGGATGAGCCGGAACTGACCGAGCGCACATATGGCAATTCTAACAAGTTCCAGCAGGTGGCAACGCAGTGGCGTAAGCTGCCGGTGCCGGTCGTTTGCGCCATCCACGGTGTTTGCTTCGGCGGCGGGATGCAGATTGCCAGCGGCGCGGACATCAGGGTTGTAGCCCCGGATGCGCGTATGGCGATTATGGAACTGAAATGGGGTTTGGTGCCGGATATGGGCGGTTACGCTCTGTGGCGCGGACTGGTGCGCGACGATATGCTGCGCGAACTTGTTTATACCAATCGTCAATTTTCCGGCGCAGAGGCGCTTGATTACGGGCTGGCCACATTTGTTGATAATGATCCGCACGCGCGCGCAACCGCAATCGCCACAGAGATTGCGAACCGTAACCCGCACGCAATCCGCGCAGCAAAACGGCTGCATAACAAAATGGCGGACGAGCCAACAGATACGCTGCTGATGGAAGAAAGCCTCGAACAGCACGCGATCATGCGGACCAAAAACCAGATCGAGGCGGTTATGGCGGGCATGGCCAAGCGGGCGCCCAATTTCGAAGATGTCTGATACGGCCTAAGGCTTAGCCAAAGATTGCAACCGCTTGAATGCCGGAAAGCATTTGCTTGCCGTCGGCATTCCATAGCCGCAGCCGCTCGCTGGAATATCCCTCATCGGCATGATCGCTGGCAGTTTCTGCCAGCCACCATCCGCCGCGCGTCTGCGGTTCAGGGTCCAGCAGGTTAAACGACCAGTTGATCGAACTGATAGGGCCGCGGCGCTGCATGATCCGTGCGGCCGATGGCGGCAATGTATCGCCCATCAGGATGAGTTCCGAAACGGTATCAATACCCGATGCCTCTTTCAGCCGTGTCCATCGGCGGACAACCGGCTCGTCCGCAGCGCGCCGCTCGGGTGTGTAGTGAACATCATAATTGTTCCTCAAAAATGCCGGAGCCCGGCTGCTATCCGCCGCACGCGATTCTTCGGGTGTGCCGGGATCGGGCGAGGGTAGCGGCGCGGTATGCTGCGCATTAGGCTCGCGGCTGGTCCCGAACAGCCAGAACGCTGTCAGCGCGATTTTGCCATCGCTGACGATGTTGGTCCGGACCTGCGCGACATTGCGCCCTTGGCGGACAATTTCGCTACAGACCTCGAACTCGCCTCCCAGCGGTGCGACAAAGCCGACCTGACCTGCGCGAAATGGGGGTAGATCGGGAAAGGTCCGAATGGCAGAGGTATAGGCGATGAGAGCTGATGCGCCGCCATACAGCGTCCGGCCCTGCATCCATGTCTCTGCATCCGGCAAAGTGACCAGCCCGCCCGCTGCGGTAATCGGCTCGATTAGATTACTTACGCTCATAAGCCAGTTTCATAGCGCAACGTGCCGCCGATGCCAGAGCCAAGGTCGGTGCGATATGCACCTTCCGGCAAAAGTTTCTTTTGGCGATCCACGCAAGATTCTCAATTCAACGGATTGCGTTGCTGCGGGTGAGACGCTAACTGCCCGTTTCCCACTCGGACAGACTGCTAGCAGTCTACGGGATTCGAGGCCCGATGGCGGAGTGGTGACGCAGCGGTTTGCAAAACCGTGCACGCCGGTTCGATTCCGGCTCGGGCCTCCACATTCGATCCGCTCCGGCGCGATCGCAAATGCCGCTTTAGCTCAGGTGGTAGAGCACATCATTCGTAATGATGGGGTCAGAGGTTCGAGTCCTCTAAGCGGCACCA
>JAHDBR010000028.1:2361-30149 GCA_020630295.1 Sphingomonadaceae bacterium | reverse complement strand
TTTGGCTGGCGTGGTGTTAGTTTGGGGTGGTGTTCTGCTATCGATCTAAATAGCGGACATGCATTGCCCAAGTCCGTCAGAATTCCGGCGGGTATCTGTTTCCCAGACGATCGATTTCCTCATCGCTCAAGATCCAGTAGGTATCTTGTCCCACAACGCTCCACTCACCCTGCATGAATATTTCTTGAAACAGGCTGATTCTTCCCTTTGTCAGGATTAGGCGCTCTCTTCGGTCCAAGTCATAAGCACGGCTACCGTTGTTCGTGCCCAAGATCATTTCGTTGCCTTCGTACACATAAACCCAACCCTTCGTCGTCGGGTCTTCGCGTTCATAAGGTCTGACGCTGGTTACCCTACCGCTAGAGTAACCTGGCGAAAGCCAAATTTCGTGTTCGACATCCCCACCCACGACTGGAATGGAATGGTGCAGCTTTATGTTGATCCCTTTTGGAGCATTCTCCACTCCAAGCGCTCCGGCCATGGTCAAGGCCGGCTCCGCTTCGAATTTAAGGTAACGAACGCCAGAGGTGTTGACGTAGCTGACTGAATCAGATTCCAGCAGATGTTCAATGAAGGCACCATAGGTTAGTGGGTCGGCTCTGACCTCTGGCTGTTCGACAAAATTAGTGAAGATGCGCGCCATCTCGCTTTGCCACACCGAGTAATGGTAGTGACGATAGCGGTTGTACTCTCCAACACTGACAACCTGCGCCTGTTTTGCAAGCTGCTCCGTACTTTTTTTCAGCCAACCAAAGTGAACCGAAGTTAGCCAGTTAAAGCTATTTCGGCTCGCATATTTGTCCGGTTTGTTCAGTCCGAAAGGCTCGCTACATACCTGAAGCTCCGCGTCGTAACTTAGGGTTTGCACTATCTC
Source organism: Sphingomonadaceae bacterium (assembly GCA_020630295.1). Classification (GTDB taxonomy): domain Bacteria; phylum Pseudomonadota; class Alphaproteobacteria; order Sphingomonadales; family Sphingomonadaceae; genus Pontixanthobacter. The sequence goes on along the minus strand of JAHDBR010000028.1, from coordinate 29,275 downwards.
TTGCTCTGAGAAAAACCGCTGGTCACGAAATTTCGCTTCTCCAGCCGCTTCTCTTTCGATCTGCGTGGATTGGTCGATGGGAAAGGTCTTGCTCAATAGTGCAGCATATTCTGGCTTCGAGTTTACATCTTGCATGCAATCCCAAAACACTTGCCTCGCATAGGCAAAGTCTTGAGCATAGAGACGATTGTCACTTTCCTTGTCGGCATGAGCAGGAGATGGAGTCAGGAACATTGCGCCTAAAGCGCTAAGCGCGAATGATTTACATGAGAGTTTCGACAGGTTTTCCATACGAATCTGCCTACGTAAATGCATCCGAACTTTCAATTCCTTGACGATTGACGTCGACCTGGAATGTGTCAGCCTCACACTCATAAGTGGTCGAGAACTGCATTTGGCACGTTGCACTTGTTTGGAAATTCTGACGATTGACGTTTTTGAGCGTCAGAAAGGCAGGGTTGAGTTGCAGATTGCCACTTTTGCGTGGGTTTGGCACCGGCATTGCTATTTCATCCTGCGTGACTAAGTGAGCGGAATGGCACGTCCCAAACCCGAAACCTTTGATAAACAGAACGTCGTGGCGGAGAACCGGCGCGCGCGGTTTGATTATTCGATTGAGGAAAAGTTTGAAGCAGGCCTGATGTTGCACGGTACCGAAGTGAAGGCGCTACGTGCAGGGCAGGCGACAATTGCGGAAAGCTATGCCGAAGTGAAAGATGGCGAGGTGTGGCTCATCAACGCGAACCTGCCCGAGTTTAGTCATGGCAACCGCAATAATCACGAACCCAAACGCCCGCGCAAATTGCTGCTCAACCAGCGCGAGATTAACAAGATGCTTGGTGCGGTCGAGCGCAAGGGAATGACGCTGGTGCCGATGTCGATTTACTTTAACCGCACGGGCCGCGCCAAGGTGGAACTGGCATTAGCCAAAGGGCGCAAAGCGCAGGACAAGCGCGAATACATCAAGGATCGTGACTGGAAGCGCGACAAGCAAAGAGTGCTGCGCGAACGCGGATAATCAGTTTCGGCCGCGCCGCATAATTAACGGGGTGGTCATCCATGATCGGCTACCCATATCCCCTATGATGACCAGTCTGCCGAAAATGTCGCAAACATACTTGCGCACGCGCTGTTGCAAGAGCAAGGCGATGGTTAATCATGCCTAAGATGCCACCCAAGACCTTTCTGGCGGATTTCCTCCGTAAATACACGCCAACGCGCGAGGAAATGGCGAAGAACAAGTATCTGGCACCTATTGCCCACCGGTTTCTGGCGCCGGAATTATGGCGGTTTACCCGTCGGTCGGTCCCGCGCGGCGTGGCGCTGGGTGTGTTTTCGGGCTTTATCATTCCGGTGGGGCAAATTTTCCTCGCTGCGTTTTTGGCACTGCCCGCGCGGGCCAATGTGCCGCTTTCGGCATTGGTTACTTTCATCACCAACCCGTTCACGTTTCCGATCTGGGCAGTGGTTGCCAATCGCGTGGGTAGTTTCATCCTTAAAATCGATCGCGCGGCTACGGGCGGCGCGGCAGAAACGGAAATGGCCAGCGGGCGCTGGGCTTGGCTGATAGAGCTGTTTGAAGGCGCGGGCGTAACAGTGCTGGTGACTATCTTCGGCTTTATTGTATTGGCGATTGTCGGTGCGGCATTAGGCTATCTGATCTCCAGCTTTGTCTGGAAGTTCATGGTTGCCAGCCGCCGCCGCCGCCGGTTGCGCAAACTTGAAGCGCGGCTCAACGAACGGTTGAAAGCAAGCGAAGGATGAACCAGAAATTGGCGGCTCTGACACGGCCTGATGGTGAGGGACCCGGCCGGCTCTATGTGGCGGGCCTTGGTGCCGCTCTGGTGGCAAGCTTGGTGGTCGTTTGGCTGGTGAGCGAAGATCCGCTGCTGGCTGCAATTTATGGCGGCGGCGTTCTGGTACTCGCGGCTGCGGTGGCAGCTATGCGCCAGTTGCAACTGCCCGCAGCGGTACACGATTTGGCGCCGCCGGATTGGTCTGTGACAGTCGCCGCCATTGAACAGCCGGGAATGGCTGTAGCGATTACTGACCGCGCCAACCGGCTGACCTGTGCGAACACTGTTTTCGATGACTGGTTCGGGTCAGGTATATCTCCGCCAGGCCTTCCGCTTCAGCGGCCCTGCCTCGAAAAGCTGACCCGCGTTGCACGTGAAGCATGGCGCGATGGCCGTGCCGAGGCGAGGGACCTTCGCCGGACGGACGGCGAGATGGGCTGGCACGCGGAAGCAATACGGGCAGGCCGCGGTGACGACTATCTGATCTGGCGTATTACCGAGGCGGGACCGGCGGATGTTTCCAAAGAGATTTCCGAATGGCTGGCCGGGGCATTCGGCGCGCAATTGTCCCGCGCCGGCATCGAGGCCGCGCTGGTAAGCCCTGACGGCATGATCCGTGCGGCTGGCAGAGGCTTTGCCGAGCGCGCATCAGGTGACCCGGCGGCGACACTGGCCGGGCAAGAATTCGTGACCCAGCTACGCAGCGATGACCGCGAACAGATTTTCTTTGCGCGCGAAGGCCGTAAAGGTCCGCCGCAAACTCTGGTGCAGGTTCCGCTGGATGATCCGTCTGCCAGCGGGGATACGCAATCAGCGTCGCTGATGTTGCTACTTGAAAGCGGGATGGGCCTTGGCAGTTCCGGCGAGGGGTCTGGCACTGCTGCAACCCCTCAACTTGAGGCGCTGCTTGGCGCATTACCGCTCGGACTTGCCATGGCTGATCGTGACGGACGGTTCCTGTTTGGCAATCAGGCGTTTCTGCGGGCCGTGGGCCGCGAGGGACAGGATATTCCGCAATATCCTGCTGATCTGGTTGTGCGCGAAGATAAAGGTGCGTTGTCCGATGCCGTTAGGCGTTTCGGCAAGGGGCCGGCGAATAATGGCGATATGGCCATTCGCTTGCGGACGCAGCCCGATGATCCGGTATCGCTCGGGCTGGCAGGTGTGCGCGGGTTGGGCGAAGCCGCCGTGTTGCTCAGCCTGACAGACTCCTCCGAAGAAACCAAGCTCAAGCGGCAAGTTGCGCAGGCTACGAAGATGCAGGCAGTCGGCCAGCTGGCAGGCGGCGTTGCCCATGATTTCAACAATGTGCTGACCGCTATCATCGGATATTGCGATCTAATGTTACTGCGCCATACCCCTGGCGACAGCGATTATGACGATATCCAGCAGATCCGCGCCAATTCGAACCGTGCGGCTAGCCTGACGCGGCAATTGCTCGCATTTTCCCGCCAGCAAACGCTGCGCCCCGAAATCCTGCAATTGCCCGACGTCTTGAGCGAAGTGAGCCAGTTGCTGAAGCGGTTGCTGGGTGAAAAGATTACATTTTCCGTCCGGCATGACCGTGATCTCGGGGCGGTGCGCGCAGATCCGCAGCAGCTGGAGCAGGTCATCGTCAATCTGGCGGTAAATGCCCGCGATGCGATGCAGTCTTCGGGTGACGGCACAGGCCGGCTGACTATGGCTACACGGCGGGTCAGCGCCAAAGATATCCGGAAAATGGGTTCTGATATCGTACCCGTTGCCGATTATACGGTCTTGATCGTCCAAGATACTGGCGGCGGCATCCCGCAGGAATTAATCGGGAAGATATTCGAACCGTTCTTCACGACGAAGGAGCAAGGCAAGGGAACCGGACTTGGTCTATCGACCGTGTACGGTATCGTGAAACAGTCTGGCGGATTTATCTTCGCCGACAATGTGGCTGGCAAGAACGGATCGCCGGGCGGCGCGCAGTTCACCGTTTATTTCCCGGTCCACCGGGGAGAAGCACCCAAAGCCAAAGAAATCGCGCCAGAGCAGCCAGCCAGCGAATGGTCCGGCGGCGGACGGGTTTTGCTGGTCGAGGATGAAGACATGGTCCGCGCGGTAGCAGAGCGGTCACTTGTGCGTGCCGGATATTCAGTCACAACTGCGTCTGACGGCGAGGAAGGCCTTGCCGCTATCGCAAATGACGGTGCATTTGATCTGGTGCTGTCCGACGTTGTGATGCCCGGGATGGACGGCCCCACAATGGTCAAGGCGATCCGCAAACTGACCCCAACCATGCCGATAATTTTCATGTCAGGTTATGCGGAAGAACAGCTGCGTAAAGAAATTGATATCGATGATATGCATTTTGTGGCGAAGCCATTCAGCGTGCAGCAAATTAGCGAGAAAGTCGGGCAAGTTCTGTCACTTGGTTCGCCGAAATAGGTTGTAAAGCCTACAACTAAAAATCCCCAAAACCCGCCATTTTTGTATGAAATGGACAAAATTTCTCAAAAGCTTGTCCAAGCCGGTGCCTGTGATAGTTTACAAATCGGTCGCCCCGAGAAAAACAGAACACAACATAGATTCACAGGGGATTGAAATGACTAAGCTATCTAAAATTATCGCAATTGCCGCACTACCCGCCATGGGCATGAGCATGGCAGCTCCCGCCAGTGCAAGCGCTGATCCGCTGCTGGGCGAGATCATGACTGTCGGCTTCAATTTCTGCCCGCGCGGATGGGCAAACGCAGAAGGTCAGTTGCTGGCGATTAACAGCAATCAAGCGCTATTCTCTCTGCTTGGCACGACTTATGGCGGTGACGGACGGACGACTTTCGCCCTGCCTGATTTGCGTGGCCGCTCCATTGTCGGACAGGGTACCGGCGCAGGACTGTCCAACATCAGACAAGGCCAGCGGTCTGGCGCTGAGAACGTGACGCTAACTACGGGGACCATGCCGGCACACAATCACACCGCAACGGTGAGAGTCTCACGGACGGATGCGACAACGAGAAACCCGATCAATGCCTATTTCGGCAGAGCCGCTGGTAACGTGTTTGAAGAAGGTTCTGCACCCACTGGTGACAGCATGAATGCCGGCACGATCGCCGTCGCAAATAACGGCGGAGGCCAGGCTTTCAATATACGGAATCCGTATCTTGGAATGTATAATTGCATCGCCACGCAAGGGATATTCCCGTCGAGAAACTAGGTTTGCAAATAGCTAAGCCTGCAATCCAGCTTTTTATAATCTAGGAATTACCAATGAAGAAACTCTCAAAACTTGCGGCAATCGCTGCAATCTCCGGCTCTGCCATGACCGTATCGATGCCTGCCCAAGCAAGCTCTAATCCGTTTATCGGTGAAATCATGACCGTGGGCTCAAACTTTTGTCCGCGCGGATGGGCCAGAACCGACGGGCAATTGCTCGCCATTTCGTCAAACACCGCGCTGTTTTCGCTCTTGGGTACAACCTATGGTGGCGATGGCCGCACAACCTTTGGACTGCCGGACCTTCGCGGCAGATCGAGTGTCGGTGTTGGCAATGGTCCCGGCCTGACACCGATCTCGTGGGGTCAGAGAACTGGACGGGAAACGGTTACGCTCAATTTGACTAACCTACCTAGCCACAACCACACTGCCACTATCCGTGTCTCGCGCACCGATGCTACAACCAGAAACCCGATTAACGCCTATTTTGGCCGGGCTGCAGGCAATACCTACGAAGAGGGATCAGCGCCTACTGGTGATACGATGAATGCAGGCACGATTTCAGTTGCCAATAATGGCGGGAATCAGGGGTTCAATATCCGCAATCCGTCTCTTGGAATGTACACCTGTATCGCACTTGTAGGTATTTACCCGTCGCGCAATTAACGCGTTGGGGTAATATTCATTTGAGAGGGCGCAGATATTTTCTGCGCCCTTTTTTCTTGGCCAGTTCAGTGCCATGATCGCTTTTGGCTATTGCGGAGGACGCGGCAAAATGGAGGGATCGACTATGGCAGTTAACGGCAGGATCACTATGCGCAGAGCAATCGCGCTAGCGTCAGGAACACTGGCAGTGCTTGGCGCATCTCAATTGACGGCACAATCCAGCGCCGATCCGGATTCTACTGCGCAGGGTGATGTATCGGTCACAATCTACCAGAATGGCCAATCGCTGGTGCAGGATATCCGCCAAATCAATATCGCCAATGGCCGCAGCCGGATCGAATTCCCCGATGTCTCCTCTCAAATTCGCGCTGAAACCCTTAGCTTCGCTGCTGCCGACACCGCAATTATTGAACAGAATTTCGATTTTGATCTGCTAACTCCCGGCAAATTAATGGAAAAGGCGATCGGCCAGACAATCACTCTGGTGCGCACCAACCCGGCCACAGGCGCGGAAACGCGGGAGCGGGCAAAGATTCTGTCCACGGCGGGCGGTGTCGTGGTGCAAATCGGCAACCGGATAGAGGTCCTGCGGGATGACGGCCTCCCTGTGCGCGCAGTCTTTGATCGGGTGCCGCCCAATTTGCGTGCCCGTCCGACATTATCCGTCAATGTGAACAGCACCCGTTCGGGCGTTCGCCCCGCGTCAATTCGCTATTTGACGCCGGGCCTTGGCTGGACCGCCGATTATGTTGCGCTGTATGATGAGGGCAGCAGCGCGATCGATATGCAAGGTTGGGTCACGCTGACCAACACCACGGGCACGACTTACCATAATGCCAGCACTCTGTTGGTCGCGGGAAGCCCGAATGGCCGGGGCGGACGGACCAATCAGCGTAATATGGTGCGCGCCGGAACGGAATCTTCCGGCCGCGAACAGGTCGGCGATTTCTATCTTTATCCGATTGATGCGCGCACTACCATTGCGGACAAGCAGACCAAACAGGTCAGTTTTCTTGATGTGCAGGGTGTCCGTGCGCGGAAGATTTACCGGCGCAATGTCGGCTGGATGCGGAACGAGCGCAATCCGGTAAATGTGTCGAGCGAACTCAGCTTTAACACATCAAGCGAGGGCGGCCTTGGCGATGCTCTGCCTGCGGGCACCGTGCGATTCTATCAGCGCGACAGTCAGGGAACCCCGCAATTCATCGGTGAAAACACCATCGGTCACACGCCAACAGGTAGCGAATTGTCGCTGCGAACCGGCGATGCCTTCGATATTTTCGTGCAAAGCGAAGTGGAAAAGCGGGAGGAAATTACCTCTGGCGAGTGGGAGAAAACTGGCCGTTTTACCGTGTACAAGGACGGTACTGAAACTGCGCGTATTGAGGAAGAGCGACCAAAGAAGTTCTACCAGACGACCATGCGCTACACGATGACCAATGCGAAAGATGTGCCGGTGGAGGTCGATCTGGTCCAATCGGGTCTCGACCGTGGATGGTGGAGCCGTGACTACCGGATTATTAGCGAGGACGTACCTGGCGCGCAGATAAATACCGATCAACGCAAATGGGTGGTGCCGATACCGGCCAACGGAAAGCGCGAGTTCCGCGTCACATTTGCCACGCGCTATTGATCGGTGGCGGCATTTAAGATGCGTCTGTTCCTTCCTCTGATTTTGGCTGCCGAGCTGATATGTGCGAGCATCGCCGTGCCATTGGCCGCGCGCGAAATTGTCTCCGCCTCAGCGCCTGAAGATGTCTCGGTCACCATGTATCGCGATCCGGAAAGAGAGCCGGACGATGAAATGGACACAGACTGGCCGGAAGGCTTCGCGATGATATCCGAAGTACGGACCGTCATTCTACCTGAAGGACAATCGACGATCCGGTTTGAAGGCGTGGCCGAAGGGATGGTTGCCGTGTCGGCAATCGTCACGGGGTTGCCCGGCGGGACCATCGAGAAGAACCGAAATGCAGACCTGCTTTCCCCGGCAGCACTCGTTAATGGTTCGCTTGGCAATCGCGTAACCATCACGCGCACAAACCCGGCGACTGGCGCCAGCGCAGCTGAAAATGCGACCGTGATGACCCGCGCAGATGGCGGACTGGTATTGCAAACGCGTGATGGTTTTGAGGCCGTGCGTTGCTCAGGCCTGCCTGAAAAGCTGACTTTTGACCAATTGCCTACGGGCCTTTCAGCCAAGCCGGTTTTCAGTATCGACACACGCGATCCCTCCGGCGGCACGTATCAGGTCACGTTGACCTATTTGGCGTGGGGCTTTGACTGGCAGGCGCATTATGTCGCCACGTTGGACGAACAAAGCGCGAAGGGCGAGGTGGGTATGCATTTGCGGTCCTGGCTGACGCTGCTGAATGATAATGGCCAAAGTTTTGTGAATGCGAACCTTCTGGCCGTGGCGGGCACAATCAATGTCGAGAGCGATTTTCAAGGATTGTCTGATCCGCCACGCGCGCGACCCTTGCGGTTAACGTGTTATCCTATCGGTAGCACGGCTGCCGGAACTCCTGTTCCCACACCTGTCAGGGAATATGCGTTTGCTCAGGAGGAACTCATGGATGGCGGTACGATCATCGTAACTGGCGCGAGAATGAAGCGTAGCATGATGGAAGCGCCTGCTCCGGTTGCCATGATCGGAATGCAGGCACGTGAGGAACAGCTGGGTGACCTCAAACTATACCGCGTGCCGGAGCGGGTGACCGTCTCTGCCAAAGGGGTCAAACAGGTTGCCTTTCTGGATAAGGACAAAGTGCGCGGCGAACTTCTTTATGAAGTGGTGTGCGTACCAGGCGGGGGTTTGATTGCGGACCCAGAGCCAGCGGATCTGGTCCTCGCAACGGTAAATGACGAGGCGCACGGGCTGGGGGTTGCCATGCCGATGGGCGGCTTCACCCTGTTCGAGCCTAGCTCCTTTGGTGATCTCTTGGTGAACGAGCAGACCCTGCGTGACTACGCCGTGGGTCAGGATATCGAGCTTGCTCTGGGATCCAGCAGCACGGTGTTCTCACTTTGCCAGTCAGAGGCGGATCGAGATGAAGATGAGGGAGACAATAAGTGGCTCCCGATGTCGGTCACTCTATCGAATGCCAATAGCAGTGCCGTCACCGTCAGGTTGCTGATCGGTGCTTCCGGACAATGGGAAACGCGCCGGACTCCGGGCAAGGTGAGGGTGAAGGACGGGGACCTGGTGACGGAAGTGCGCGTGCCGGCTGGCAAATCCCGTACATTCAAGTGGAAAATTCGTGAGGCGGTTGGATGATCCGACAAGGTTCTCTGGTTTAAGCTACTGATAACAGGCCAAATTATAGGCCCTAAAATAAATTATGTTCCACTCTTGTTCTTTTGGAACAAACTGCGTACATACTCCAACAGTTGATGAGTTTAACGCCGCACTAGGCAATAGATGGAGCGCATGTCATGGCAGCAAGTCTCAAGCTGGTAGAAGGTAAGGAAAAGAACGTGGACCGTCAGAAGGCCCTTGATGCTGCACTCGCGCAGATAGACCGCGCATTTGGTAAAGGTTCGGCGATGAAGCTGGGCTCCAAAGAAGCGATGAATGTTGAATCGATCTCCACCGGCTCGCTTGGTCTGGATATCGCGCTCGGAATTGGCGGTCTGCCCAAAGGCCGCGTTATCGAAGTTTACGGCCCGGAAAGCTCGGGTAAAACCACATTGGCACTACACGTTCTGGCAGAAGCACAGAAAGCGGGCGGTACCGTTGCTTTCGTGGATGCAGAACACGCGCTTGATCCGGTTTATGCGAAGAAGCTGGGCGTCGATATTGATGAACTGATCATTTCGCAGCCTGACACGGGTGAGCAAGCGTTGGAGATCACTGACACGCTGGTTCGCTCCAACGCGATTGATGTGCTGGTTGTCGACTCAGTCGCCGCGCTTGTCCCGCGGGCAGAAATTGAAGGCGAAATGGGAGATAGCCACGTTGGTCTTCAGGCGCGCCTTATGTCGCAGAGCCTGCGCAAGCTGACCGGATCAATCAACCGCTCCAAATGTATGGTGATCTTTATCAACCAACTGCGGATGAAGATTGGCGTAATGTATGGCAACCCCGAGGTAACGACCGGCGGTAATGCGCTGAAATTCTACGCCTCTGTGCGCCTTGATATCCGCCGGACCGGCCAGATCAAAGATCGTGACGAAGTTATCGGTAACTCGACCCGCGTCAAAGTGGTCAAGAACAAGGTCGCTCCGCCGTTCAAGCAGGTCGAATTCGACATCATGTACGGCAAGGGTATTTCCAAGACCGGTGAAATTCTTGATCTTGGCGTAAAGGCCGGGCTGGTTGAAAAATCAGGCTCGTGGTTCTCCTATGACTCGGTCCGCATCGGGCAGGGGCGTGAGAATTCCAAGAACTTCCTCGATGAGAATGTAGAGATGCGCGACAAGTTGGAAGCTGCGATCCGCAGCCGCACCGATGAAGTTGCCGAAGAGATGATGGCAGGACCCGACGCAGAGGCCAGCGACGAGGACTGATACTATCTCTTCAAGCGGTTGTAATGCGGGGTAAACCCGGCAACCGGGAAAATGTGAAACCGGTGCACGCGCCTTTTTTGGCCTGCACCGGTTTTTCTTTGTTAGCCGTCAATGTATCTTACTTGGGCAGCTGCCTGAAATTGTATTCTAGCGACATTATGTTTGACGCGTGAAATTACATTGGACCTTTCCGTTGACGCGTAATATCTTGTTCTCCTGACTTAAATCAGTCAGATTTCTTTTGGGGGACACCATGAAAATTTTACGTGTAGGCCTTTTGGCCGCAAGCGCGTTTGCCATGTCCGGCTGCGCGACAATCATTAACGGTCCAAATCTGGACTATGCCGTTGAAACCGATCCGTCAGGCGCGGACGTCGTATTCCTGGGCGGAACCACTTGCGAAACACCGTGTGAGCAATCCTTGTCGCGGTCGGATCACACGCGCGTGGACATTGCAAAAGAAGGCTATGAGCCTGTCTATGTTCTCGTTCAGAGCAAGACCGGCGCGGCATCTGTGGGCAATGTGCTCGCCGGCGGCATCATCGGTGCCGTGGTAGACGGCAGCAACGGTTCCAACCGTTTCCTATCGCCGCGTCCGCTGATCGTTAAGCTCGCTCCGCTCGGCTCTGGAGAGCCGGCTCTTCTGCTCAAGAAGAACGGTGATGTGATTTCTACCGTTGACGAGCACAACAATGAAGTGCGCAGCAAGGTAAGCGGCGCGCTTGGCGATTCAGCGATGTAATTTCCCTGATGGATGCCGGAGTTCAGGCTCCGGCTCGCATTTATGACAATCGAAAGCCGCAATGTGCCATGGGCATGTTGCGGCTTTTTTGCAGGCCAGCGGCGCAGGCATGGTAAAACTCGGCAGATGTTCTAAGGTCGTGAAAAACCAAACAGACGGTATGAATTATAATGACAAGCACTTTCGATTGGCTGGGACGAGTTGGCGAGACCTGGGCTGCCGAATGGCAACTTACTGATCGCAGTTTCGGGTTTCTGACCGATCAATTGCTTGCCAAAGCCAGCGAGCGTCCGTTCCTGCAAGCACTCGATGTCGGATGCGGTGCGGGCGAGGTGGCGCTGGCCATTGCACGCGGCCACGCCAGAGCCGAAGTTATCGGTATAGATTTGAGCGATAAGCTGATCGCTGTGTGCGAGGAACGCAGCGGCTATCTGTCTAACGTATCTTTCATACAGGGCGACGCATCGAAATGGAGCGCGCCGTCATTTGCACCTGATCTCATCGTTTCCCGGCATGGTGTCATGTTCTTCGATGATCCGGTCGGGGCATTCCGCCATCTGGCAGGCATCGCGGCGCCTCATGGGCGCCTGGTTTTTTCCTGTTTCCGAAGTTTCTCGGAAAATGCCTGGGCTGAACGGATCGATGCGATGCTCCCGCCTGGCTCAACAGTGCCGCCAGACCAATTCTCTCCCGGGCCATTTTCATTTGCTGACAGGGCTCATGTGGAAGGGTTGCTACGAGACGCGGGATGGACCGATATCAGCTTTTTGCCGGTGGATTATCCCTATGTTGCAGGTGCGGGGCCGGATGCCGTTGACCAAGCGATTGAGTACTTCCAGAAAATCGGTCCGGCTGCACGGGCCTCGGCCAAGCTAACGCCGGAAGAGCGCGCGCTGTTCCTGCGCCGTTTGCGGCAATATCTGACCGCCAATAATGACGATGATATTATCGCCCTGCGCGCTGCGGCGTGGATCGTCAGCGCCACGCGGGGCTGACAAGCCGAAAGATCGCCACTTTATGCTTCCGTCGCCAGTTTTGCGCGTTTGCCATGCGTAATCCTGCTTGTCGCATCGGGCATCTGCGCTTACGTGCATTTCATGCATTCGACTAACGATATACGCCGCTCATTTCTCGACTATTTTGCCGGGCTCGATCACGCCGCTATCCAAAGCGCGCCTCTGGTCCCGTATAATGACCCGACCTTGATGTTCGTGAATGCGGGCATGGTTCCTTTCAAGAACGTATTTACCGGTCTTGAAACGCCGGTTGCACCGCGCGCTACTAGCTCGCAGAAATGTGTTCGTGCTGGCGGCAAGCACAATGATCTGGATAATGTCGGCTACACCGCACGCCACCACACATTCTTCGAAATGCTCGGAAATTTCTCCTTCGGCGATTATTTCAAGGAAGAGGCAATCCTCAATGCTTGGAACTTGCTTACCAAGGAATGGGGTCTGTCCGCAGACAAGCTGACCGCAACGATTTATCATACGGACGATGAAGCGCATGCTTTGTGGAAGAAAATCGCCGGACTGCCCGATGAGCGGATTATTCGCATTGCTACGAATGACAATTTCTGGTCCATGGGCGACACCGGACCTTGTGGGCCGTGCAGCGAGATATTCTACGATCACGGCGATCATATTCCCGGCGGACCACCCGGTTCACCGGATGAAGACGGCGACCGGTTTATCGAGATATGGAATCTCGTTTTCATGCAGTTCGAACAGGATGGGGATGGCAATCGTACCGATCTGCCCAAACCGTCTATCGATACCGGTATGGGGCTTGAACGTGTGGCGGCGGTTATGCAGGGCGTGCATGACAATTACGATACCGACACGTTCAAGGCGTTGATTGCTGCCTCTGAAAGCCTGACCGGCGTTGCCGCCACCGGCGATCATCAGGCAAGCCATCGCGTCATTGCCGATCATTTGCGCTCCACCGGTTTTCTGCTGGCTGACGGTGTACTGCCGTCCAATGAAGGGCGCGGTTATGTGCTGCGCCGGATTATGCGCCGCGCCATGCGCCATGCGCATATTCTTGGCGCGAAAGAGCCGTTGATGCACCGCCTGGTCCCTGAACTGGTGACCGAAATGGGGCAGGCTTATCCTGAATTGCAGCGCGGACAGGCGCTCATATCCGAAGTGCTTGAGCGCGAGGAAACCCAGTTCCGCCGTACGTTGGATAAAGGCCTCCGGCTGCTTGATGATGCCACCGGCGATATGGCCGAGGGGGCGCAGCTTGATGGCGAAACCGCTTTCAAACTGTATGACACCTATGGCTTCCCCTATGATTTGACCGAAGACGCTCTGCGTGAACGGAACATCGGCGTGGACCGTGAGGGCTTTGACAGCGCGATGGAGCGCCAGAAAGCAGCTGCGCGCGCGGCGTGGAAGGGGTCCGGTGACGCTGCCTCCAATCAGATTTGGTTCGACATTGCCGAGCGTGAAGGCAGCACAGAGTTTACCGGTTACAGCTCCACCAGCGGCGAAGGCCGCATTGTCGCCTTGGTAAAAGACGGAGCCGAGGTTCAAAAAGCTGTTGCAGGCGACACGGTCACGATCCTGACCAACCAGACTCCCTTCTATGGCGAAAGCGGCGGACAGGCCGGCGATTCCGGCAGGATCTGGACCCCCGAAGGGTTGGACGCAGAAGTTGCAGATACCGGCAAACCGCTAGGGCGTTTACACAGCCACGAAGCCAGCATTACCGCTGGCGAACTGGCAGTTGGGGACACGGTTCATCTGGACGTGGACAGTGATCGCCGCGACCGCGTCCGTGCCAATCATTCGGCAACGCACCTTGTACACGCTGCCTTGCGCAACCGGCTTGGCGACCACGTGACACAAAAAGGATCATTGGTTGCAGAGGACCGTCTGCGCTTCGATTTTGCCCATCCCAAGCCCATGAGCGCCGCCGATATCGAAATGGTAGAGGCCGATGTGAACGCCGAAATCCGTGCAAATGACGCGGTCACAACGCGGCTGATGAGCCCGGACGATGCAATCGAGGCTGGGGCCATGGCCTTGTTCGGCGAAAAATATGGTGATGAAGTTCGCGTCCTGTCGATGGGCCGCATGGGCGGTGAAGGCAAGAACTACTCCGTCGAATTATGCGGTGGTACCCATGTGAACGCGACCGGCGATATCGGCCTATTCCGCATTATTTCGGAAAGCGCTGTGTCCTCCGGTGTTAGGCGGATTGAGGCATTAACCGGTGAAGCCGCGCGCAAATGGTTGGTTGACAGGGAAGATGCGCTTAAAGCTGCGGCGAGCGTCCTGAAAACCTCGCCAGATGACGTGACTGAGCGTGTATCGACCTTGGTCGAAGAACGTAAAGCGCTGGAAAAAGAGCTGGCCGAAATCAAAAAGCAACTTGCATTGGGCGGGGGCAGTTCCGCTGCAGGTCCGCAAGATGAAGAGATTGGTGGTGTGAAGTTTTCAGGTCAGGTGCTGCAGGGTCTGAACCCGAAAGAATTACGCGGACTGCTGGACGATGCAAAGACGCGGCTTGGGTCAGGCATTGCCGCCGCTGTCGCTGTCAATGACGGTCGTGCGGCCTTTGCAGCTGCGGTTACTGATGACCTGACGGACCGTTTCGATGCAGTGGCTCTCGTCCGTGCCGGCGTAGAGGCATTAGGCGGCAAAGGTGGGGGTGGCCGCGCAGATATGGCCCAAGGGGGCGGGCCTGATGGCGACAAGGCCGAGGCGGCACTTGATGCAGTACGCTCGGCCCTGTCAGCTTAGATTGTTCGGGATAATTCTGGCGGTATCGATTTAGCCGCCCGATTTCTGCGTTTCAGGTTCGCTGCCTCTTGGTACGTCGTGATCAATGTTGCGATCCTGCCGTCCGTTTGAGGTCACGCTGCCGTGGCTTTCGTCCTGAACATTTTGCGGTTTGAACTTCTCATCATTGGTTTGCGGCTCTGCCGGATTGTTCTTGCTCATGCTATTCTCCTTTGGAGAACTAACGGGCAAGCCGCTGAAAAGTTTCGTGAAAGTCAGCCTTCGGTCGTGCTAGTGCGCAGTTTTGGTCTATAGTCCAGCTCTCCGCGCTCTTCGATCTTGGCGCGGAACTCGTCCCGCTTCTCGTGGATGGAGGCGATGACAGGGCCCATCGCTACGCCAATATCCACGAGGACAGCTTCGGATAATTGAAGCGAGCTTTCCAAGGTCTCCGGCACCGCATGGCTGGCGCCCGCCCGGTACAGTTCGGACGCGTGTTCCGTATCGCGTGCACGCGCCACGATAAGCAGGTTCGGGTGCTCTTTACGCAATTTGCGCGTGAGGCGTTCGGCCAATACAGGCTCATCCATAGTCAGAACGACTGCAGGGCTCCGGTCGACACCAAGTCTGCTCATCGCATCCCCGCGGGCGGCATCGCCAAATGTCGCGCGGTAGCCTTTACGCTTGGCTGATTCGATCAAATCGGCATCAGCATCAATAGCGATGTATGGTTTGTCATGCGCGGTCAGCATCTGCGCGATTAGCCGTCCCACACGGCCGGCACCGATTATGATGACCGGCGGCTCGCTGTCATCTGCCGCTTCCAGTTCAGGCACCGGTTCCACCCGCCGTGCGATCACTCTGCCAAGACGCGCAAGCACGGGCGTGATGGTCAGGCCGATTGCTGTCACGATTTGCCAGAATTGTGCTGTGCCGGGCTGGATCAACATGGCCGAACCGGCTGCCGCGAGAACGATCAAGGTCGTTTCGGACGGACTGGCCATAAGGATGCCGGTTTCTGCGGCTGTGCTGCGACGCGCGCCCATCATTCGCAGGAGGAATCCGGTCACAAAAGCCTTGAAAACCAGAACCGAAACAACCGCCAGCAATATGGGGCCCAAATTTGCCCAGATGGTGGTCAGGTCGATGCTCATTCCGACGGTGATGAGAAAGATACCCAGCGCAAGGCCCTTAAACGGGTCCATAATCGCTTCGACTTCGCTGTGATATTCCGTTTCGGCGATCAGCAAACCCGCTATCAGCGCGCCGACGATTGGTGACAGGCCGACCACGGCGGTGGCCAGGCTCGCACCGATAACGACCAGCAAACTGGCCGCCAGAAACAGCTCCGGACTTTTCGTGCGGGCTGCCTGAGCAAATAGACGGGGCAGGGCAATGCGGCCAAGTATCAGCAACGCGGCAACAACCAATCCGCCTTGCCACAAGGTTTCGATCAAGCCTTCCCAACCGCCGTCCTGCGCATTGGGAGCAAGCGCGCCCAACAGGAAGATGATCGGCACAATCATAATGTCTTCAAACAGCAGCATGGAGAGCGCAGCCCGGCCAACTGGCGAAGTCGTGCCCGAAATAGGCAGCACAATCGCTGTCGATGAAAATGCAAGCGCGAGGCCAAGTGCCATCGCACCGGTCCAGTATTGGCCCATCATGCTAAGGACAATTGCCAGTATCGTGCCGATTATGAGCAGCTCGAGGGCACCAAGTCCAAAGACCAGTTTGCGCATCTGCCACAGCCGTTTGAAGGAGAGTTCCAGCCCGATGGTGAAGAGCAGTAAGATGATGCCGAACTCTGCATAGGGTTCGAGCGCCTCCGGATCCGTAATCGTCACATGGCTGAGCCAAGGGACATCATAGACCAGCTTACCCAGTCCAAACGGACCAACTGCGATACCGATCAGGATGAACCCGATGACCGGCGTGATCCGAAAACGCGTAAATACGGGAATGACGAGACCGGCTGCGCCGAGAATCACCAGCGCGTCGCCCATTGAAGATGTATCGAGATTTCCCGCCATTTGTGTCGTCTAAACCGCGCGGCGTTCTATGTCACTGGAAAGAACCGCGTCATCCACCCCCGGCAGTGGACGTGCCGATGGGTTCACGGCGCGGCTTGGGGCGGTTGGGGTGGTCATCGGTTTCGTCCCACTCAATGCGGTACAGGTCAAACCGGCGGTCTGCCAGATTGCGCACAGTGCCTTCGGCCCGTGCCCAACTGAGATCGGCCAGATTGATGTCGCTGATTGTGAGAGTCTCAACGTTTTCGCTCGCCTCGGCAGCTATGCCGTCTCTGGCGAAGGGAAAATCGCACGGTGTCAGGATACAGCTTTGCGCATATTGGATGTCCATATTGGCGACGTTGGGCAAATTGCCGACATTTCCGGACAGAACCACATAGCATTGGTTTTCAATCGCCCGTGCCTGCGCGCAATAGCGGACTCGCAAATATCCCTGCCGGCTGTCCGTGCAGAAGGGGACGAAGATAATTCGTGCGCCTTCATCTGCCAGCCTGCGCGACAATTCCGGAAATTCGCTGTCGTAACAAATTTGCACCCCGATAGGGCCGCAATCGGTCTGGATAACGTCAATGCTATCGCCGCCCTTGATGTTCCACCAATACCGCTCGTTAGGGGTCGGGTGGATCTTCTCCTGCTCGTGCACAGCTCCATCGCGCAAGCAGACATAGGCGACGTTGTGAATATCGCCGTCATCCATCCGCGTGGGATGCGATCCGGCAATGATGTTGATATTGAAACGCATCGCGAAATCGGAAATGTCGGCCTTCAGGCGCGGGGTATATTCGGACAGACGTTCAATCGCTTCGACGGGCGAAAGCTCTTTCTCCTCAAAGCTCAGAAGCATCAGCGTGAACAGTTCGGGAAACACGATGAAGTCCGACTCGTAATCGCTTGCGACATCGACGAAATATTCGATTGCCTTCATAAATTCGTCGTAATCTTTAACTGCGCGGGCTTGCAGCTGGCAGGTCGCAACACGCACGGCCTCTACCCCGCGGGGCAGGCGCTTTTTGACCGGTTGGTCGCGGTCCACATAGGGATTGCGCCACACCATCAGCACCGCATTTGCTTCGGACCGTTTGTCTTCGGGCAAATATCCTTCCAAAATGCGGTCCGGTTCAAAACCGTTAGCAAGCTGGAAGCGCAGCACGGGATCGTGCAGCTTTCCCGCCAATACCTGATCCAGATAATCCTGAGGGCTCTCGGCGCGATTTGTTTTACGCCTTCGGGCGCGGGCATAGCCGGGCATTCTTCCGCCAAAAACAATACCAGTCAGATCGCGTTCTTCGGCCAGTGCGCGCCGTTCTTCATAAAGCCGCCGCCCGATGCGCACGCCGCGCACTTTCGGATCGACACACATTTCATAGCCGTACAGCCAGTCTCCGGTCGGATCGTGGCGGCTGCCATATCCGTTGCCGGAAATCTCGTCCCAGTCATGATCGGTGAAAACCACAGGTTCGGGCAGTTGCATTGACGCGCAATACCCCACCACCTCATCGTCGAGGAGCGCCACGAAGCATCCTTCTGGAAAATTGTTGATCTGGCCGCGAATTTCGCCCTGAGTATATGCGGGCAAATCATCATAGGCGCGGCGAACCAACGCCGAAATCCCGCGTACGTCTTTTGCCATGGCGTTACGAATTTCAAGACGCCGCTTGCCGAACTTCTCGGTGGATTTTCGCGCGGTGCGTTTTGCGGTTCGGGAGATTTTGCTGGTCACAGATAACCTTATCGTCGGGACGTTTTTACAGACAGCGTATCTAGCGCGCGAATGTTCCTTCGCACAACGCTTCACTGACCCCATAAAAAAGGCGGGCGCCGGATTGTCCGGTGCCCGCCTTAAAATGGGTTGGCTTGTTGGCTTACTTCGCCATTTCTTTTTCAAGATTGGTGACAATCGCTTCAAAGAACTGTTCGGTTGTCAGCCAGTTTTGCTGCGGGCCGATCAGCAGCGCGAGATCTTTCGTCATCTGGCCGTTTTCGACGGTTTCGATGCACACACGCTCCAGCGTTTCGGCAAACTTGACGACTTCAGGCGTGTCATCAAACTTGCCGCGATACATCAGGCCGCGGGTCCACGCGAAGATTGACGCAATCGGGTTGGTTGATGTCGCTTTGCCTTGCTCGTGCTGGCGGAAGTGACGGGTGACGGTGCCGTGTGCGGCTTCCGCTTCGACTGTTTTGCCATCTGGTGTCATCAGAACCGATGTCATCAGGCCCAGCGAGCCGAAGCCCTGCGCCACGATGTCCGACTGAACATCACCATCATAGTTCTTACACGCCCATACGAACTTGCCGCTCCACTTAAGGGCGGCGGCAACCATATCGTCGATCAGACGGTGTTCGTAAGTGATACCGTGCTTGTCAAAATCGGCTTTGTATTCTGCGTCAAAGACTTCCTGGAAAAGATCTTTGAAACGGCCATCATACTTTTTCAAAATGGTGTTCTTGGTCGAGAGATAAACCGGCCATTTGCGGTCAAGACCGTATTGGAAGCTGGCACGAGCGAAATCACGGATTGAATCGTCGAGGTTGTACATCGCCATCGCGACGCCCGATGTTTCGAATTCAAAGACGTCGAGATCGATTTTCTCGCCATCTTCGCCTTCAAACACCAAACGCAGCTTACCGGCGCCCGGGATCAGCGTATCCGTTGCGCGATATTGATCGCCGAATGCGTGGCGGCCGACAACAATAGGGTCAGTCCAGCCCGGAACAAGCCGGGGTACATTGTCAATCACGATCGGCTCTCGGAAAACAACGCCGCCCAGAATGTTGCGGATTGTTCCGTTTGGCGAACGCCACATTTTCTTCAGGCTGAATTCTTCAACGCGCGCTTCATCAGGTGTGATGGTAGCGCATTTAACGCCAACGCCGTGTTCTTTGATGGCATTGGCTGCGTCCACGGTGATCTGGTCATCCGTTTCGTCGCGCTTCTCAATCGACAGATCATAATATTTCAGATCAATATCGAGATAAGGCAGGATCAGCCGTTCGCGGATCCACTGCCAGATAATCTTGGTCATTTCATCGCCGTCGAGTTCGACGACGGGGTTCTTCACGGTGATTTTCGCCATGTGGTATTGTGCCTCTGTCTACGGTGTGACCGCGCTTTAGCAGAGGCGCGCCCAGAGGCAAGGTGCTGGCTAAGGGGAATTTACGATGGTGGGCGTAGAGAGAGTTGAACTCCCGACCCCTACAATGTCAATGTAGTGCTCTACCACTGAGCTATACGCCCGCACCATCGGTTGCCGCCTGTACGGCAGGAGCGCCCTCTAGCCGCAGCATACGGGCCGCGCAAGAGGGTGTTTGATCAAAAACGAGAGTTAGAGGCTAGCCTGCGCCGCGTCTTCGAACATCCGTTCAACCTCCATCACCAAATCACGCAGGTGAAACGGTTTCGACAGAACTTTTGCGGTCGGTTGTTCGCGGCCCGCCTTGAGCGTAACGGCAGCGAATCCAGTGATGAACATCACTTTGGTTTTCGGGCTGATTTCATTGCAACGTTGTGCAAGTTCGATGCCGTCCATCTCCGGCATGACGATATCAGATAGCAAAAGGTCAAAATGCTGCGATTCGAGATGCGGAATTGCTTCGGTCCCACGGTCAACGGAAACCACTTCGTAGCCAGCTTTTTCGAGGGCGCGGCCAAGATAGCCGCGCATTGCATCTTCATCCTCAGCAAGGAGGATCCGTAAGGCATGTGATTCCGTCATGGCCATTCTCATACCCGCATTGCCTTAAGAAATCTTTCGCAATGTAACAGATGGCCAGCTTTGACACAGGACCGTGCGGCGTTAAGCACGTAAGGCAATGACTGAATCTGCACCGACGCGCACAGAAAATTCCCCTTCGAGGGAGCTAGGGTCGCATAATGGCGGCACCATTCCGGGCACCCGTAAAGCGGCTTTCGCACTCACCATCCCGCATGATCTGCCCATTCCGGTGCTCATCGCCGTGCCCCATGGCGGCCGCGTCTATCCGGATGCGCTGCGCGAGCGGATGCGGCAGCCGGACTATTCATCGGTCCGTTTGGAGGACCGCTTCATTGATCACGTGGCAGCAGAAATCGCGCAGCAAACAGGGGCAGGGCTGCTGATTGCGAATGCACCGCGGGCAATGATTGACCTCAATCGGGCTAGCGATGACATTGACTGGGACATGATTGGCGAAATGATGGCGGAGAAGCCGCCGCATTCTGCCGCCAATAGGCGCGCGCGCAGCGGACTCGGATTGGTGCCGCGCCGATTGCCCGGTCTGGGAGAAATCTGGACCGGACCACTCCCGCACAAGGAATTGACAGCGCGGATTGATCAAATCCATGCCCCGTACCACGCGGCATTGGGCAATTCGCTGGAGCAGCTGCGCGACAGGTGGGGCGCGGCCTTGCTGGTTGATCTGCATTCCATGCCTCCGCTGAAGAAACGGCATAGCGACGATGCCCCTGCGCAATTGGTTGTCGGGGACCGGTTCGGCGCATCGGCAAGCGACCGGATTGTGGCGCGTGCAATTAACTCGCTGTCGTCCCAAGGGGCTAGGGTAACGCATAACCGTCCGTATGCAGGCGGATATGTGCTCGACCGTCACGGCTCACCGGCGCGGAATATCCATGCCGTGCAGATCGAGGTTTGCCGCTCGCTCTATCTTGATCTGTCTACGCACAAACCGGCCGCCGGGGTCGGGCCGCTTGCTGCGATGCTGACCCGCATGGTGCGTGACATGGCGCAGGAAGTTACCGCAATGATCCGCCATTCGGATCAGCCATTGGCTGCAGAATAGACCGAAAAAAACCACCTCGCGCAGATGCACGAGGTGGCCAAGGTTCAGGGAGGTGCGCACCGAAGTGCGCAGGTCCGGACGGATATGAGGGGGAGGCCGTCCGGATATTTCCAAGATAAGACTTGGGCCGGAGCTATCAACCCCGGCCCATCGTCAATTTCTGTAATTTCGTCGCTAAAATAACCTGTCGGTTATTACTCGGAAGCTACGTTTGGTTGCGGCGCTGTGCCTTGCTGTGCCTGACGCGCGAAAATCGAGCGCATCAGGTCAAGCGACATCATATGTGCCTGGATCAGCGTGAGAATGCCGTTCTTGTTCCACTCGCGCAGAACATCACCGCGCACTTCTTGCAGCTTTTCCTGATTGACCATCTGGAAGCCGCGATAAACGAAAGGCTTGTCCTGCGCATCGTTCTGCGTGATCGCGATTTCGCCATCCATCAGCAGTTCGTGCTTCTTCAATTCTTCAACGAAAGCTTTGGTGCGCTGGCCGGCACTTTCGAAATGCTCGCAGAATTGCAGAATGCCCTGGGTTGTTTCGGTCGGCTGACCGTCTTTGTCGAACAGGTCGTTACCATCTTTGAATTCACCAATCGCGCCGCTGGTCGGGTCAAAGCAAAGCGACAATTCTTCGCTTTCCTGAGTCAGCTTGGCGAGCATGAACGGATAGCGGCGGATGTAAGCAGGTAGATAAACCGGCTCGTTCACTTTGCCGTGCTCGTCCACAAAAACGTTTACGCCTTCATTCAGGCCCATAAGTGCCAGCGGAAGCGGGTTGTCACCCGTGGAGAAAACGACCGGGAAATCGCGTTGGCACTGTACAAACTCGTCGACAGTTACCGGGATTGCGTGCTGACCCTTCAACCACTCCGCGCTTTCAAGCGATTTCGATTTCCAAGTTGCGTGATCGCGGCTGTTAAGCGGCATAAGATCGTTATAAAACAGTGGCAGTTGTGGCTGCGGCGCGGTGGCCATGAGAATTCTCCGACTATCTAATATGCGTATTTCTAGAAAAACAGTGCGGAAGAGATGCTGCGCATCCCTCCAGATGCAGCGCGCGCTTTAAGCGAGCCGACGTTACTGTGCAAGCGGAACGAGTTTTCCGGGATTGAACAGCCCTTGCGGATCGAGCGCATCCTTGACGCTGCGCAGCATTGACAGCGCCACAGGATCGCCCAAGCGGCCCAATTCGGCGACTTTCATCTGTCCGATACCGTGTTCAGCGCTGATTGAGCCGCCCCATTCCGTCACAAGATCATGGACAAAGGCACTGATTTGCTTGCCTTCCTGTTCCTCCCACTGTCCAGGAATAGCGCCTGACGGTGCGATGACATGGAAGTGGACGTTTCCGTCGCCGAGATGCCCGAACGCGACAGCGCGGGTTTGCGGGAATCGGGTCTCAACAGCGGGCAGGGCGGCATCAACAAATTGCGCCATGCGGGCAACGGGCACAGAGATGTCATGCTGCATGGCCGGTCCGATCGCCCGTTCTGCGGGAGAAATCGAATCGCGTAGCAGCCACATATGCTCCGCCTGCGTTTCACTGGCCGCTATCGCTGCGTCGTTCACGAGACCTGCTTCAAACGCAGATGAAAGCATCTGCTCGGCCAAGTCCGGCAGAGTTTCGATAGTGTCCTTCTCTCCAACCAGTTCGATCAGGGCGTGCCAGCCATGCGTCCCATTTAAAGGCGCGCGCGCATCGGGCAGGTGGTCAAGCACAGCAGCCAGACTGTGGCTGGGCATAACTTCAAACCCTTCCAGCCTTTCGCCTGCCTGCGCTTCGCAATGCAGCAGCAATGCGCGCGCATCCAGAATGGTCTCAAGGCCGGCCCAGATCACGACCCGGCCGGCAATTTCGGGCAGCAACCGAAGATTGGCGGCAGTGACGATACCTAGTGTGCCTTCGGAACCGATCAGCAATTGCTTGAGGTCAAATCCGCGATTGTCTTTCTTTAGCGGGGTTAGCGAGTCAAAAATCTGCCCGTCGGGCAGCACGGCTTCAATGCCCAGGACCTGCGCCCGCATGGTGCCGTGCCGCAATACCTGCGTCCCACCAGCGTTGGTCGAGATCAGCCCGCCGATTGTGGCAGAGCCTTTACCGCCCAGCGTCAACGGAAACCGCAGGCGGTCTTGCGCTGCCCGTTCGTGTAGAGTTTGCAGGATCACGCCTGCATCGCAGGTGACAGAGCGGTTCTCGCTGTCAAATTCGCGAAACGTGTTCATCCGCCGCAGCGACAGGACAATCGCGTTTCCGGTATCATCCGGGGTGGCCCCGCCTGACATTCCGCTATTGCCGCCCTGCGGCACAATCGCGATGTTATGCGCGGCGCACAGTTTGACCAGCGCTGAAACTTCCTCAGTCGACGATGGAGAGCCAAGCCCGATCGCAGCGCCGGAATACCGGCCGCGCCAGTCGGTGAGCCAAGGCGACATCGCCTCCGCTTCGCTTGTCCAGCCTTTGGGGCCCAGCAGCGCGGCGGCATCGGCAGTAAATTGTGAATAATCGGCCATGGCACCGCTATGCCAAACTATCGTTCGGGCTGCCAGCACTTGCGATTATTGCGTATCCAATTAAGCCAACATTCAATTTCGCGCTCTATAGAGCAGAGATTGAAAGCGCCTTATGGTCGTTCGCTACAGGGCGCGGGGAGTAAAGTTTCAGTTTAGATGATAAGTTTCGCTGCCTTGCTTTCGCCTTTGGCGTTGCTGCTGCCATCGCCGGCGGCGCAGGATGCTGCGCAGGACGAAACTGGTTTGTTGCCAGAGACAGAGGTAACTGCACCGGCACGTCTTGATCCGCCGATCACGCCGGAGCAAATGCTAGGTTTTGACCAAGTAACTGCGATGCCGATTGTGCGTCAGGTACGTATCCAGCAACGGGTCATTATCCGCGTTTCTCCTCGGCGCACCAGCGGACGACAAAATCTGGTGGCGGATGTGTCGAACATCTCCCGGCCAAAAACTATGGTCGAACGCAAGATTGGCAAGTGTATCGATTTGAAGGGGATCGCCGGTGTTCAGGCGTCACGCGATAATCGATTGATGTTATATATGCGCGATCAGCGCCTGATTATGGCGAATCTGGAGAAGGCGTGCTCTGCGCGCGATTTTTACTCCGGTTTTTATGTGGTCGATCCGCGTAAGGACGGGCAGCTTTGTATCAGTCGCGACAAAATTCAGTCGCGCACCGGTGCCAAATGTAAGCTCAGCCGTATTCGCCAGATGGTCGCGCAATAGGCCTGCTTACTGGACCCGCCAAATTGCATGATAGGGCTAGGGCACGCCAGTCTAACTTTGCCAAGGCCTTGAAGGCATCCCAGTTTCTTGACTTTTCCCGCGTTCAGCCGCAATGGCGACACTGGTTTTACGCACGAGCAACCGCTCCTGCACAATCGGGCAAAATGCCCCTCTATCCGGATAATCTATGTCTTTTGCCGATCTCGGCCTCTCCGATGAATTATTAGAAGCCGTCTCCGAAGCCGGCTACACCGAACCTACGCCGATTCAGGCGCAGGCCATCCCCGCTGTTCTGATGATGAAAGATCTCATCGGCATTGCGCAAACCGGCACGGGTAAAACCGCCAGCTTTGTGTTGCCTATGATTGATGTGATGGCCGCTGGCCGCCGCCGCGCCCTGATGCCGCGCTCGCTCATTCTTGAGCCGACGCGCGAACTGGCTGCGCAGGTTGCAGAGAATTTCGAAAAATACGGCAAGAACCACGATCTGAAAATGGCGTTGCTTATTGGCGGCGTGCAGATGGGTGACCAGCTCAAAGCGCTCAATGAGGGCGTTGATGTCCTGATCGCGACGCCGGGCCGTCTGATGGACCTGTTTGAACGCGGCAAGATCATGCTCAATGGCTGCGAATTGCTGGTAATCGATGAAGCGGACCGGATGCTCGATATGGGCTTCATCCCCGATATTGAATTCATCTGCGACAAACTGCCGACAACCCGGCAAACCATGTTGTTTTCTGCTACGATGCCGCCGGTAATCAAAAAGCTGGCGGATAAGTTCCTCGATAATCCCAAGCAGATCGAAGTCAGCCGTGCAGGCAATACCAACAAGGATATTACCGCGTTCAAGGTTCTGGTGAAGCCGCGCCAGAAGCGGGAGACGCTGGAATGGATGCTGCGCAACGATCATGTCGAAACCGCAATTGTCTTTTCCAACAAGAAAACGACCGTGCGTGAGCTGAATAAAACGCTGCAACGTAATGGTTTCAAAAGCGGCGAGATTCATGGCGATATCGACCAGTCGACTCGTCAGCAGGAGCTCGAACGGTTTAAATCGGGCGATATCAACATATTGGTTGCATCCGATGTTGCTGCGCGCGGGCTGGATATTAAGGGCGTAAGCCACGTGTTTAATTACGACACGCCTTGGCACCCCGACGATTACGTTCACCGGATCGGCCGCACGGGCCGGGCAGGTGCTAAAGGCCGCGCATTCACCTTTGTGACTGACGCAGATGCTGAAGCAATCGGTAATATCGAGAAACTTACCGGCGGAGAGATCAAGGCTTTCGGTAAGGACGATGTCCGGGTCGAACTCAAGGATGCGCCCAAGGGCAAGTCTGCGAAGCCGAAACCTGCCAAGTCGGAAGATGCGGAAGCAAAGCCGGACCGCGAAGACAAACCCAAACGGGCGCGTGCGAAGAAGTCTGATGACAAACCGCGCGATGATCGGCCGAAGAAACCGCGTGCCGATAAAGCGGATAAATCCGGCGATACGAAGCCCCGCCGCAAATATCGGGATGAAGATAGTGAACCTGTCCCGGCTGGCGAATGGAACGGGCCAAAACCCGATTTTCTCGGGGTCGGCTTCGACTAATAGATAACCGGCTATGTATCCCAGTCCTACCAAGACAGAACGTTATGCGGACGGCGTGGTCCACATTATCGGCATGGCCGCAGTTTTTGCAGGCTGCGCGGCGCTGCTGATTTACGCGCCGTCACTGGGCAGCCCTGTCTTGCTTGCTGCCTGCGTCGTTTACGTGCTTTGCATCTTGCTGTCGTGCCTCGTTTCGGCAGCCTATCACCAATTGCCGCAGCATAATTGGCGGCTGATGCTCCGGCGGGTGGATCATGCCGCGATTTACGCCGTGATAGCTGCGACGTTTACGCCGCTTCTGCTGGTTGCGGGTACTACCACATCTTACTGGATACTTGCCGCGATCTGGCTGTTCGCCATTCCCGGCATGCTTTTCAAGATGTTCGGCAAGAACCTTGACGCGAAATGGTCGCTGGCTTCCTATGTCGGGATGGGCTGGTTCGGGGTCTTGGCTCTGCCGGATTTCTGGACCGCATTACCGCCCGCCGCAATGGCTGCGATCGGCGGCGGCGCGGTGTTTTACTCCGTCGGTACGCTCTTTTATCGCAATAAGAATATGCGCTTCCGCTATTCAATCTGGCACGCATTCGGTCTGGCCGGAGCAGTGTCATTCTTCGCCGCGATCTGGATCAGTATTTTCGGCTA
>JAHDBR010000028.1:0-2261 GCA_020630295.1 Sphingomonadaceae bacterium | reverse complement strand
TCAATCCGCCAGCTTTATGAAGCTGTCGATTACCCGCTTGGTGCCCGCTTCTTCGAAATTGATTTCCAGCTTGTTGCCTTCCTGGCTCATCACGGTGCCGTAGCCGAATTTGTCGTGGAATACGCGGGCGCCCAGGGCGATATCGCTGCGGGGTTTGGCGGCGAAGCTGGCGGCGCTGCGGCGCGGTTCTTTCACCACCGCTTGCTTGGTTTCATAACCGCCCGATAAAGCCCGCTGATAGCCGGGGCCGCGCGTTTGGCTGCGGGCAGTGCTGACATGGGCGAACGGGTCGTCGCTCTCGCTCCAATTGGCGCGCCAGAGAGATTCGCCGCCAGCCATGGTCGTTTCGCGTTCGATATGTTCGTCAGGCAGTTCTTCGACAAAACGGCTAGGGATGGAGCTGGTCCATTGGCCGTATATCCGGCGGTTCGCCGCGTGCAGGATTGTGCAGCGTTTGCGGGCGCGCGTAATCGCAACATATGCAAGGCGGCGTTCTTCTTCCAAACTGGCGAGACCGCCCTCATCGAGCGAACGCTGCGAAGGAAACACGCCTTCTTCCCAACCGGGCAAGAATACGTTGTTAAATTCCAGTCCTTTCGCTGCGTGCATTGTCATTATGGTGACTTTCTCCTCGTCAGAAGATGCGTCATTATCCATCACCAAAGATACATGTTCGAGGAAATCGCCAAGGCTTTCATAGTCTTCCATAGCGCGGGCGAGTTCCGACAGGTTTTCGATCCGTCCAGCCGCTTCGGGAGAGCGTTCCGCCTCCAACATCGCGCTATAGCCGCTTTCGTCGATTACAGTGCGCAGCAGTTCCGCCGGCGTTGTTTGCGGTTCCATCTCACGCCAACGGATAAAATCGCGCATCAGCGCCGCAATGGTGTTGCCAGCGCGTTTGGGCAGTTCGTCACTATCGGCCAATTGCAATGATGCGGCAGCCAGAGGCATTCCTGATGCGCGCGCATATTGGTACATTTTCTCAAGCGTCTTCGCGCCAAGCCCGCGCTTTGGTTGGTTGTAAATGCGTTCAAAAGCCAGATCATCCGCAGGCTGCGCAATGACGCGTAAATAGGCGAGGGCATCGCGGATTTCTGCGCGTTCGTAGAAACGGAAGCCGCCGATAATCCGGTAGTTCAGACCGATCTGGATAAAACGGTCTTCAAACTCGCGCGTCTGGTACTGCGCGCGCACCAGAATCGCAATCTGGTCGAGCGATGCGCCTTCGCGTTCGAGCCGTTCAATCTCCTCGCCCACGCGGCGTGCTTCCTCAGGCGCATCCCACACACCGATTACGCGTACCTTATCGCCCTTGGGGTGCTCGGTCCAAAGCTCCTTGCCGAGGCGCTGGCTATTGGCGTGGATCAGCCCGGATGCCGCCGCCAAAATTTCCGGCGTGGAGCGGTAATTCTGTTCCAGCTTGATCACTTTCGCGCCCGGGAAATCCTTTTCAAACCGCAGGATATTGGCGACTTCTGCGCCGCGCCATGAATAGATTGACTGGTCATCATCGCCGACCACACAGATGTTTTTGCGCTCTTGAGCCAGCAAACGCAGCCACAGATACTGGACCTGATTGGTATCCTGATACTCGTCCACAAGGATGTATTTGAAGCGGTTCCGATATTGCTGCAGCACTTCGTGATGGGTGCGGAAAATGTTGAGAACATGCAGCAGCAGATCGCCAAAGTCGCACGCATTGAGAGCCTTCAGCCGGTCTTGATACAGGCCGTAAAACTTCTGGCCTAAACCGTTCGCGTAGCTTTCATTATCAACCGCGGTGAGATCTGCCGGATTGAGGCCGCGGTTCTTCCAGCTATCGATCAATCCGGCCAGCTGGCGCGGCGGCCAGCGTTTCTCGTCCACATCATTGTCGCGGATAAGCTGTTTCAGCAGCCGTAATTGATCGTCAGTGTCGATGATGGTGTAATTGCTTTGCAGGCCCACCAATTCGGCATGGCGGCGAAGCATTTTCGCGCCGATCGAATGGAACGTGCCCAGCCAAGGCATTCCCTCAACTGCATCGCCAATATGTCCGCCCACCCGTTCGCGCATCTCGCGCGCGGCTTTATTGGTAAAGGTGACGCACAGAATCTCGCTCGGCCACGCTTTGCGCATCGCCACCAGATGGGCGAGCCGGGCCGTCAAGGCGGCGGTTTTGCCCGTGCCTGCACCTGCCAACATCAGGACAGGGCCTTCTGTGGTTAGAACGGCGTCTTTTTGCGGGTCGTTCAAGCGCGCTGCATAGGCAGGAATATCGC
>JAHDBR010000088.1 GCA_020630295.1 Sphingomonadaceae bacterium | reverse complement strand
GGGATTGGCGGGGGGTTAGTCGATCAGTGGGCAACGCCGGACGATTAGTGCTTGTGCCTTTGGTAAAGCTGTGAAGCAGGCATCTTGCGAATCCGCTGCCTCTGCGATAGTCCCCGGTGCAGGGGAAGCACAGGGGTATTACAGGGGACTGGCGTATGAGCCGAGCGACTCATGCAGGCACGAAACAGCGCGCATATGACGTAAAGCCGCTATTCGCGGAGCCGTATTTCGTGACCAACATCAAGGATGCGATCACGCCTAAACAGGTGAAGCTGATCAAGGCTTTGAAGATGCACACCAATCAGGTGAACCAGATTAGCGACGAGCTGTATCTGTTCCGGCGCAAGGAAATGCGCAGCATCTCGGACGCGGTGCATGCGGCATTGGCCACCTTCGCGAAGGAAGTGATGGGGATCGAGCAGGCGCTGGAGGTGACGCAGAGCTGGTCGCTGATCAATCCGCCCGGTGTGGGGATGCACGGGCACACGCATTCAAACTCGCTGGTGTCGGGGTCGCTCTATTACACAGAAATGCCGGACCCGCCGGGAAACATGATCTTCGAACGGCACAACACCTATCAGCAGTTGGAACTGGCGGTGAATGACAACCGGCAGAACATCTACAATGCGCCGCGCAATGCGATTGTGCCGAAGGAGGGGGATCTGGTGCTGTTCTCCTCGAAATTGCAGCACTATGTGGAAGAGAACGGATCGGCGCAGAACCGCCACTCGATCGCCTTTAACAGCTTCGTGCGGGGGACGATCGGCAGTTTCCGCGATGTATCGGAATTGAAGCTGTAACGCGGCGTGATGGGCGTTGCGCAGGCGGCGCGGCGTTACTTGACGATGTCCATCTTCACGCGGGCGTGGCCGGTCTTGATCAGCCCGATCCGGCTGCCCGCCGCACGGCTGAGGTCGATATGGCGGCCGCGGATAAACGGGCCGCGATCATTGATGCGCACCACCACGGACTTGCCGTTATTGCGGTTGGTCACGCGGACCTTGGTACCAAAAGGCAGCGTCTTATGCGCCGCTGTCATCGCGTTCATATTGAAGCGCTCACCATTGGCGGTCAGCCGCCCGTGGAAACGCCGCCCGTAATAGCTGGCAACGCCGTTACCCAGCGTTCGGACCGTGCGACTGGACGTAGCGGGCTTTGGCTTGGGTTTGGGTTTAGCCTTCTCGATGGGGGGAGAAATCGTGGTGATGTCCACCGCCTCGCCCTGTGCGGCGGGGTAGGCGGGCAGGGCTTCGAAGGCTGTGAAGCTGCCCGCGACATCGCTGCTGGCGGCGCGGGTTGCGCTTTCGGTGCCCTCATCCTGCGCGAACAGGGCAGCCTGATTGGGGACGGCGATAGCCAAACCGGCGGCCAGGCCAATCGTCGCGAGACGGGAGGGGCGAATCCGTGAAGTCATCACGCTACGATGTAGCTGAAACCGGACGGGCAAGGGGCGGGGTTCCTGCAATTTGCCTCAGAAACGCGTCAATTGGTCGATGTTTACAAGTGGTTTTCGCGAGTTTGACCGCGCAAAAGGCGTGCCGGACGCAGGCTGGAGGCCGCGCAAAAGGGTGTCGGTCAGGCGATTCGGGGCGGCCCGGCAGGAGGGAGAGAGGCTGTGATGGGCGGGAGTGTTGGCATAACGAAAATGGGGCCGGTATTGCTACCGACCCCACTCTTACCAGCGCGTGGACTTTCCAGATGATCCGTCTTGCGACTGATCTGCGGGACAGCACTTGGCTTTCGATGTGTTCCCATTCCGCGTCCGATCTTGCGACCTTTCGCTGTCCGGTTCTGCCACCGATGCTCGCACCGGCATCCGGTTCCGGTTTGTTCAATTGTCCGACCTTGCGGCCTTTCAAAATCTCATTCCGGTCCCGCAGCCAGCCGTTCCGTTGGTGCCGATTGCATCGTGAGAATGTGTCGCGCCGAAGCGTTTGCATTCCCTCAATCATCAGCCGGTCCGTCCGGCAAAATGCAGCCAGCTTTCGCGTTCTTGTCAGACGGTTCATCTACCTACGGCCGAAGCCATTTGCATATGATCCTAAAAGACCGCGTGGACAGTAGCCACATTATCAATCGCTTTCAAAAGCCTTTGTTTTCTGATCGTTAGACCGTCAATCAAAGAATCTTTTTCGTTCTCTTGATGCCCTGAAGCTGCGCCCAAAGACTGAGTCTGGCAAGGCGACTGAAGCCGACTTATCCACTTTCCGCGAAATTGGTTGTGGACGTGCGTGGATAAGTCAACGCTTTGCCGAAAGCTTAGCGGTCCCGCTTAGCAAGCAGCTTCAAACGGAGCGCGTTGAGCTTGATAAAGCCTTCGGCGTCGTGCTGGTCATAGGCGCCTGCGTCATCCTCGAACGTGACGTGTTGCTCTGAATAGAGGCTGTTAGGCGATTTTCGGCCAACAACGGATGCATTGCCTTTGTACAGCTTAAGACGGACGGTGCCGCTCACTTTCTCTTGGCTCAAATCGATGGCAGCCTGCAGCATTTCGCGTTCCGGGCTGAACCAGAAGCCATTATAAATTAGCTCGGCATATTTGGGCATCAATTCGTCTTTGAGGTGCGCTGCGCCGCCATCCAGCGTAATTTGTTCAATGCCGCGATGCGCGCGAGCATAAATTTCACCGCCAGGTGTCTCATACATCCCGCGGCTTTTCATGCCGACAAAGCGGTTTTCAACGAGATCAAGTCGCCCGATGCCATGTGTCCGGCCCAGATCGTTCAAGGCCGTCAACAGTTCGGCCGGAGACATGGCTGTGCCATTGAGTGCCACGCCGTCGCCCTTATCGAAATCGATTGTGATATACTCAGCCGTATCAGGCGCGTTTTCGGGGTGCTCCGTGCGCGAATAGACGTAATCCGGCGTTTCGTCCCACGGGTCTTCCAGGACTTTACCTTCGCTGGATGTGTGCAGCAAATTGGCATCCGTCGAGAACGGGCTTTCGCCGCGTTTATCGGTCGGCACTTTGATCTGGTGCGCCTCTGCCCAAGCGATGAGAGCGGTTCTGCTGGTCAGATCCCATTCGCGCCACGGAGCGATAATGTGGATGTCAGGGTTCAAAGCATAGGCGGACAGTTCAAAACGGACCTGATCATTACCTTTTCCGGTCGCACCGTGGGCAATCGCATCGGCGCCCGTTTCTTCAGCGATTTCGATCAAACGCTTTGAAATAAGGGGCCGGGCAATGGATGTGCCGAGTAAATAGTCGCCTTCGTAGCGGGCATTCGCGCGCATCATCGGGAACACAAAATCGCGCACAAATTCTTCGCGCAGATCCTCGATATAGATGTGTTTGTCCGGAATGCCCATTGCGCGCGCTTTTTCGCGGGCGGGTTCAATTTCTTCGCCTTGCCCCAGATCTGCGGTGAACGTCACCACTTCACATCCGCGCTCTACCTCCAACCATTTGGCAATGACGCTGGTGTCGAGGCCGCCGGAATAGGCAAGCACTACGCGTTTGATGTCGGACATTCTTCAGGCTCCATTTCAAGATTGAAGCGCGGGTATCAGGCAAGGGGTTAGGGGGCAATTGAATATGCGTTGAGGGGG
>JAHDBR010000027.1 GCA_020630295.1 Sphingomonadaceae bacterium | reverse complement strand
TTTGAACTTTTCTCTGCCGAGAACCCCAAGCATCTTGTGCGGAAACTGTCCGACCGATTTGGCCGGCCGCAACCACTTCCGGATTGGGCGATAGAAGGCGCAATCTTGGGACTAAAAGCAGGCGATAGAAGTTTCGAACGCCTCGACGCCTTTATGCAAAGTGGCGCCGCAATATCGGCACTTTGGTGCGAGGATTGGGCAGGTATTCGCGAGACAAGTTTCGGAAGGCGGCTATTCTGGGATTGGCACAGATCCCGAAAATCGGACGAACGCTATTCCGACTTAGAAGGCGAAATTGCGAAGCTCGACGCGCGCGGCATCAGGTTTCTTGGATATGTGAATCCCTATCTGGCGGCAGACGGAGACCTGTTCACAGAGGCGCAGCAGCACGGATATTTCTGCCTCCGGACGGATAGTGACGCTGTCTATCTGGTCGACTTTGGCGAATTTGAATGCGGAGTCGTCGACCTCACCAATCCGGCGGCCTGCAACTGGTTTGCCGAACGTGTTCTGGGTCAAGAAATGCTCGGCATTGGCATGAGCGGATGGATGGCGGATTTCGGCGAGTATTTGCCCACCGACTTGCGATTGTCGGACGGCGGCGATCCGATGGAATTGCATAATCACTGGCCGGTTCTATGGGCGGAGCTCAACGACAGGGCAATCGCTTTACGAGGGAAGGGGGGCGATGCCACCTTCTTCATGCGGGCGGGTTTTTCCGGGGTGCAGGCCCACTGCCCGCTATTATGGGCTGGTGACCAGAGCGTTGATTTCAGCCGCCATGACGGGATTGGCACGGTGATAACGGCAGCGCTGTCTGCCGGTTTGGTAGGAAGTTCGATCAGTCATTCGGACTGCGGCGGCTATACGTCGCTTCACGGCAATGTCCGGACCGCCGAGTTGATGCTACGTTGGTGCGAATTGTCAGCGTTCACGCCTGTGATGCGTACGCATGAAGGCAACAGGCCTGACGATAATCTGCAATACGATTCGACCGACGAATTGCAGGCTTGCTTTGCTAGATGGAGTAGAATCCACGCTGCGTTGGCGCCGTATTTAAAGGAGGTTTGCAGCGAAGGTTCGCAAACCGGCATTCCCGCACAAAGGCCGCTGTTTCTCGAATATGCCGGTTGGGAGAACCTTTTCGGCATACAGGATCAGTTTCTGCTTGGTCCTGATTTGCTTGTTGCGCCAATAATTGAGGAAGGAGCGACAGCGCGGGATGTCGTGTTCCCGGGCGATGAGACATGGCGCAGTATCTGGTCGAAGGAAGCATTTTCCCGCGAGACCCGTCGGATTGAAGCTCCCATTGGTAAGCCACCGGTTTTCTATCGGCGTGGTAGTAACTTTGCGCAATTGTTTGACAGCGTGGGGCAGTTATAGCTCATCCGGCATCAAGCTCGTTCTAAGATTGATAATATATATTATGTTAAATTATATATTGGACGGTACGGGGTGAGGCCCTTTGCGGCCCCATCAAACATTCACTGCATTGATGAACAATGTCACCGCTGTGAATATGGAACCCCAGATAAAGGCATACAGGATGCTCTTCTTCCAACTCAGCTGATACGCAGCAAGCGCGCCGCCAACGAGCAGAAGAACGCCAAATGCCCAGATGATGTGCATCCATTCAAATTCGCTCATGCCACGATCTCCAATCCGTCAAACCCGACCACCACGTTCTCAGGTACTTCTGCGCACAAGCTGGCATAATCCATCGATTTATCCAAATGGCTCAATACTGTAACGCCTGCGTTAGTTTTGCGCCCGAGCTCAATAGCCATAGCCAAATGTGCGTGTGTCGGATGCGGATCACGGCGCAAACAGTCGGTCACAAGAATGTCCGTACCGTCCATGAGGTCCAGCATTTCGTCTGTAATCGCACTGAAATCGGTGGCGTAAGTAATTGATTTACCATCAGCATCAAAGCGAAACGCGGTAGATTCGGTTGGTCCGTGCGGCATTTGGCACCATTCCACACCAAAACCGGCGCACATTCTCAGACGGTCCAGCGTGTCCAGCTCGACGAGTGTGGGATAGCCGTGCTGGCCAGCAAAAACATAGTCAAATCTCTGACGTAATCGTCTGACCGTTTCGGTAGAGCCATAGCCGGGAATTGCCGCCTTTCGGCCGTACCGCAATGGCCGAAGATCATCGATGCCGTGACAGTGATCTGCGTGGTCATGCGTCCAAAACACCCCGTCAATCCGGTCAATACCATTAGATAGAAATTGCTGCCGGAGATCAGTCGAAGTGTCTATTAATAAACGGTTTCCTGCGGCGCTCTCCACGAGAATGGAAACACGCGTCCGCCGGTTCCTTGGTTCCGCCGGGTCACAGTCGCCCCAATCATCGCCAAGCCTTGGCACACCTGTCGACGTGCCAGAACCGAGCATTAGGAACTTCATTGTGCGGCCTTGCTGAACAGGCGGAAGAAGTTTTCTGTTGTGGTTTTTGCCAATGCATCCACCGGCTCGTTTCGCAGTTCTGCGACAAACTCAGCGGTGTTGCGAACATATGCCGGTTCGCATGACTTTCCGCGATGTGGAACCGGGGCGAGAAACGGGCTGTCAGTTTCGACCAGAATTCGGTCGGCCGGTAACTCCGCCGCGATTTCTTGCAGTTCTTTAGCATTTTTGAAGGTGACTATGCCCGAAAGCGAGATCGTCAGCCCCAGATCGAGAACCTTGCGTCCAAATTCTGCGGAAGCCGTGAAACAATGGATGAGGGCAGGAAAGTTACCCTTCCCCAGTTCATCCTCGAGGATTGCAGCGGTATCATCCTCTGCGTCGCGGGTATGGATGATTACCGGCAAGCCGGTTTCGCGTGCTACCGTGATGTGCCGCCGAAACAGGTCCTGCTGAACGTTCCTGTCCGATTTATCATAGAAATAGTCGAGCCCAGTTTCGCCAATGGCGACAACTTTCGGATGCGCCACGGCTTCTCGTAACTCGTCCAGCGTCAGATCAGTATGGTCATCTGCATTGTGCGGATGGATGCCGACGCTGGCCCACACGTCATTCTCGCGTGCTGCGGTGCCGACAACTTGATCCCACTCGCTGCGCTTGGTGGAAATGTTTAGAAAACCTTCGATGCCCGCTTGTCGTGCGCGGTCCAGAACACCGGCCTGATCCTCGATAAGGCCCTCATATTCCAAGTGGCAATGGCTATCGATCAGCATCAGGCCGCTCCTGTTGGCTCGGACGTTTCAGGCATATCAAGACGCGGGAATACACCTTCGGGCTTGTCCAACGCAATGCCGCTATTTACCCGGCGCGAAAACCACTCGGCATCTTTCAAAGCCGCGTAATCACGCTCTTCCATCGGCACATCCAATTGATCGAGCAGCCGGTCTGCCGAAGCGGGTACAACCGGACGCACCGCGATTGCCAGCGCCCTCACCTGCTTGAACAGATTAAGCAGAACTGCCTTCATCCGCTCAGGATCGGTTTTCTTGAGGCCCCACGGCGCTTGGTCATCTACATATTGGTTGCAGGCGAAAACGCCTTTCATCCATGCTTCAAGCCCGTCGCTAAAGGCAAGTTGTTCAAATTTTGACTGAAGGGTTTCGGTAGCAGCGATCACTTCATTTTCTAGTGCGAGATCAGCTTCGTTCGGCGTAAAATCATCGCTGATTACACCGTCGAGGTTCTTGAAGATCATCGACAGCGTGCGCTGCGCCAGATTGCCAAAACTGTTGGCCAACTCCGCATTTGCGCGCGTCACAATCGCTTCGGGCGAGTAGCTTCCGTCTTGCCCAAAGGCCACTTCGCGCATCAGAAAATAGCGCACCGTATCCACGCCATATGTTTCGGCCAGATTGATCGGATCGGTCACGTTGCCGAGCGATTTCGATTCCTTCTGCCCCCGATTGAGTAGAAAGCCGTGCCCGAAGACGTGCTTGGGCAGTGGCAAATCTGCACTCATCAAGAAGGCGGGCCAATAGACGGTGTGAAACCTGACGATATCCTTACCAATCAGATGCAAATTCGCTGGCCAGTATTTGGCCATATCTCCGCTCATGTCGGGATAGCCCAGACCCGTGAGGTAGTTGGTCAATGCATCGACCCACACATACATCACGTGTCCATCACTGCCTGGAACCGGTACACCCCAGTCAAAGCTGGTCCGCGACACCGACAAATCTTTGAGACCGCCGGACACGAAGGCAATCATTTCATTCCGGCGGCTGTCAGGTTTCAGGAATTCCGGATTATCTTCGAATAGCGCCAGCAGTTGGTCCTGATATTTCGAAAGCCGGAAGAACCAGCTTTCTTCGACAGTCCATTCCACCGGTGTACCTTGGGGTGACAGCTTGGCTTCGCCTTCTCCCTCGACCAGTTCCTTTTCGTCATAATAGGCTTCGTCGCGGACCGAGTACCAACCTTCATACCGGTCAAGATACAGATCACCCTTCGCCTCCATCGCGCGCCATATCGCCTGGCTCGCGGCATGGTGATCCGCTTCCACAGTCCGGATAAAGCGGTCGTAACTGACATTGAGAGCGTCGCACATTTGCGTGAAGTAACCGGACATTTCATCGGCCAGTTCGCGCGCTGTGCGGCCCTGCTCTTCCGCCTTACGCGCCATTTTCAGGCCGTGCTCGTCCGTGCCGGTTTGGAACCGGACATCGCGGCCTTGTGCACGCTGGAAACGCGCAATCACGTCAGCGGCAATCGCCTCATATGCGTGGCCAATATGCGGACGGCCATTCGGATAGCTGATGGCGGTGGTTATATAATAGGGTTCAGACATTGGGCCGCTCCCTAAGCGGGGCAGCGGATGCAAGCAAGCTGCCGATTTGGGCGATCAAGATTCCGGCGTCGAAATTGTACGTGGGTGCCTGTCCGCTTAGCCGGACGAGCTCCGCATGGGCTTCAATCGCACCCGTGTAATCATGGCCGCCATTTGCGAACCGATCGGGAGCCAAAGTGCCAGCTACAACCGAACGCGCGAGATCAATAATCGCCAGCATACGCTCTCTGTCGGGACGCGCGCCTATCGCATCGGTCAACTGGCCGCGAAGTATCATATCGGGATCGCCATTCATGACGATTTGCTGCATCACGCCAAACAACCGGCCGAGATCTTTCGCGACAAAATTGATGGCTGCGCCTGGCGATCCTCCGGCCGCGCTGATCGCGGCCTGCAAAGTTACTTCGTCCGCCTCCGGCGCTTCCTGCCGCAAAAAGTGGTCCATTTGCTGATCGGTAATGTCCGGAAAACGGACGGTACGGCATCTCGAGCGGATCGTTGGCAATAGACGGGCCGGACGATGGGCGATGAGAATGAAGTAAGTTCCCGCTGGCGGTTCCTCCAAACTCTTGAGCAGCGCGTTCGAAGCACCCTTCTCCATGTCATCTGCCGGATCGATAATCACAACGCGGCGGTCACCCAAAGTGGGCCGGGTGTTCAATCTCTGTTGCATCGCGCGTATTTGGTGGACCGTTATGTTCCGTTTAGTCTCGAACGGCTTGCCTGCGTCTTTCTTCTTTTCTTCCTTATCATCTTTGGGAAGCCGTTTGAGGATAAGAATGTCGGGATGTGCCCCGTCAGGCTGGTGACCGCTATCCTTAGCGACCAATTCGCGCGCTGCGGCTTCCGCGAAAAGCATCTTGCCAAGGCCCTGCTTGCCGGTGAGCATCCAGCCATGATGCATCCGTGCGCCGGACATCGCATCGCGCCATTCGTCCCATGCACCTGAATGGCCGAGCAAGGTCATATCTGCAGGCCAAATCGATCAGTGATTGCCAAATTTATACGGGATTGCACTTCCTCAATCGTCCCTTCGCCATCCACTACCACGAAACGGTCCGGTTCTTTCTCCGCCATCGCGAGGAAGGTTGAGGCGACCGCCTGATGGTAATCGGCGCCGCGCCCGCCAATCGCGTCCGAAATATCACCGTCGCGATTTGCCAAACGCCGCGCAATTGCTTCTGGGCTTACGGTAATCAAAATGGTCAGGTCAGGGCGTAGCCCACCACTGCCATGTTCGTGCAGCGATAGAACGGTGCCATCACCGACACCGCCCGCGCCGCCTTGATAGGCACGGCTCGAATCGAGAAACCGGTCCGTAATGACCCATTTACCGTCCGCAATTGCTGGCAAGATCAGGCGTTCGACATGGTCGGATCTGGCCGCAGCGAACAACAAAGCCTCTGCCCGGGCGCCCCACCCTTCTCCTGGCGGGTGTAAGAGAAGCGACCTGATTGCTTCGGCTCCTGCAGTTCCGCCGGGCTCGCGAGTAAGGACGGACTCAATTCCGGTTTCTGCCAATGTTTGACTGAGCAAACGTGCCTGTGTGGATTTTCCGGTGCCCTCCCCGCCTTCAAACGCGATAAATCTGCCCGACATCAGTTGAACCAGTTCTGAAATGCGTTGGTAATGCGCGTCACCACATCTGCTTTCCCGACCTCTTCTGCAGCCAGCAACGGAACTTTGGAAGGTGGCATACCGTCAAACGAGATCGTTAGATGCGCCACTTGTTCGCCTTGCGAGATCGGCGCTTCCAACGGGCCTTCATAAGTGATCGACAATTTTGGGGGCTTCATGGCCCCTTTGCGC
This sequence comes from Sphingomonadaceae bacterium, assembly GCA_020630295.1. Taxonomy (GTDB): domain Bacteria; phylum Pseudomonadota; class Alphaproteobacteria; order Sphingomonadales; family Sphingomonadaceae; genus Pontixanthobacter. The sequence continues at coordinate 23,773 of JAHDBR010000027.1, read as the reverse complement.
GTGACAAAATTTATCCGGTCTGCGGCGACTAATGAAATGCGATTTGCTTCGCCGTTTTGAACGCGCGCCGTTCCGACCAAGCTACCCTGTTCAAACAGCATCTTGCGGTCAAAATTGGAAAAGCCCCACTCGATCAGTTTGCGCGAAATATCTGCGCGGACACTTTCCTCGTCAATCGCAGCTACCACCATGATCAGTCGGGAGCCGTTGCGCTCGGCACTACCTAGAAATCCGTGGCCGGCCTGATTGGTGAAGCCCGTCTTGATACCATCCGCACCCTCAACCACACCGGAAATGGGGTCATGATTAGCCTGCGCATACCCATTATAACTTAGCCCCGGCCGACCGAAATACTCTGCATAAAGTTCTGGATGACGCGTAATGACTGTCTGCGCGAGCCGCTGCAAATCACGCGCAGTGGTGAATGTTCGTCCATCGTCAGGCCAGCCATTGGGCGTACCGAAATGACTGCTGGTCATGCCAATTTCTTGCGCCGTCCGGTTCATCTGATCGACCCATTGAACGACAGAGCCCTTCGCACCTTCCGCCAGAACAACGCTCGCATCATTCCCGGAAACAGACGTAATTCCGCGTAAAAGCAGATCGACGGGAACTTCTTCGCCAGGTTCAAGAAACATTGTCGAGCCGTTCCGGTACCATTCCTCTGCGGCGGTTTCGGAGAATGTGAATGTTTGATCCGTGTCCAGCTCCCCCGCGGCGATCATATCAAACGCTACAAGCGCGCTCATCACCTTGGTAATTGAGGCAGGTATGAACCGGCTATCGGCATTTCGGGCGAACAAGGTCTGGCCGGACTGGACATCAAACAGCAGCGCGACGGGTGCTGCCCTGCTGACAATGCCGCCGTCTGATTGGTTGCTGGTCGTTGCACTGGACGAGCTGGCCAAAGCGGCCAACCCGGCGGCAAAAACCAAAGGCGCGATCTTGCTCAAATTTACTCCCGCTGCTGGGCGGGAGCCCGAAGACTAGCCCGCTGTAAATACCTTGGCATCGCTATAACCTGCCGCACGCACCTTTGCGAGCGCGGCTTCAGCCTGTCCACGGTTAGCAAACGGACCTTTGCGAACCCGGAAATATTTCCCGGATTGCTGCACAAACCCGTCAATCGAATTTGCAGCGCGTTCTGCATTGGCCTTCACCGCAAATGCAGCCGCCTGAATGACGAATCCATCTTTGGCGTCGGTCGCTGGGCGAGCCGCTGATCTGGGTGCCTGTGTCGGTGTCGCACGAACCGTTCTTACGGGCGGGCGAGCGATCTGCGAGACCTGGACGGGAGCACGATTGCTAGCAGAAAGCCCGGTTCCGATGGGGGGTAGTGGGTAAGCGGTCACAGCTTTGCGTTCTTCTGAAAACGCTTCTGCAAACGCCCGCTTCGGAGCTGAAGCCATCTTCGGCCTAGGCGGTGCAGCAGCTGGAGCTCGCCGCGCTGAAGCATTGGCCAAAGCTGGCAGCTCTGCAGTTGCTGGTTGCTGGACAACCGGAGCCGAAGCTGTCGGCAGCTCGGGCTTCGATGCAGAATTCGGCGCGGAAGCAGCCACCTGTGGATTTGTATTACTCAGACTTACCGATCCCTTTGCGGGAAGCTTGCGCTTCAGCACGGCAATCAGTGATTTTGGCATATCCATACGCATCGGCGCAGCTTCACCCATTCGTAAATTGGCCCGCTCTGTTTCGGGCGGATTGACGCGGCGAATGCGAATCGCTCCGCCATCTGCACTGCCCAATTGTTGCACGGCCGCTGGCGACAATGCTGCAACACGGTCATTGGTCATCGGTCCCCGGCGTTCCACCCGGGCGAGAATGGTCTTGCCGCTTTCAAGCGCGGTAATCTCGACATAGCTAGGATATGGCAGCGTTTTATGCGCGACCGAGACGCCTTGAGCACCTGCATCAAGGGCGAGATAACCGACCTCGTCATAGTTCATCGTATCGACCGGCGTGTATAGCGTCTCACCGATATTATACGGTTCACCTACTAGGACAGGATAATCTGCAGAAGGACCGACACCGGCCAGTTCTGCAGTATTATCGCTCACCATCGCAAGGTTAGCTGGTTCGCTTCCTCCACGGCCACAGGCCGCCAACAAGGCTGTCAGGCCAAGGGCAAGGAAACGGGTTCGGACATCAGTTGGCAATCTCATCTGCAAGCAATCCCACACTCATAGCGTAGTAGTTCGAGCAGTTATATTCGAGGATAACCCTATAATTTGAGGTTAAGAGCCATGCATTTTTTCCAGGCCCATCGGGTTGGAAGAACGATGCCATGACATCATCGGCCAAATATTGTTGTGGTTGAACACCCAGCCTGCGCCACTCGGCAACGGTTTTCCACTGGCTGTGACGTTCATGAACGCGCGGGCACACTGGTGCGACGATCTTGTTGTCAATTGCCGCGCGGTTCAAATTTGACGGCACTGATGCGCGGACACCCCATGGCTGTCCGGTTCGCCATCCCGAATCCTGAAAATAGCGCGCTATCGAAGCCAGCGTATCGGCCCGGTTGTTGAAAATATCTGCGCGGCCATCGCCATCCCCGTCCGTGGCAAGTCGCAGATAAACGCTTGGCAAAAATTGCGGGTTGCCAAATGCGCCCGCCCAGCTGCCTACCAGATCAGAACGGGAATACCCTTTGTCCGCTACTTTAAGCAGTGCGATCCATTCACTTTCAAAAAGCTCGCGGCGGCGCCCTTCCCAAGCCAGAGTGGCCAATGACCGCGACAGGTCGAAATTGCCCTTATAGCCGCCATAGTTCGTTTCATGGCCCCAGATTGCCATCAGAATTTCGGCAGGTACGCCGTATTTCTGCTCAATACCGGCGTGTAATCCACGGGTTCGCGCAAACATATCTTTTCCGCGTTGGATGCGTGTGGGATTCACATGAGTGTTGATATACGGAGCCAGCGCGGGGTAGCCTGTGCGCGTAGGGGTGCCGGGCTGACCGCGGTCGAGCGTAATCACGCGCTGGTTTGGCGTCAGTCCGGAAGTCATGCGGGCAATGGTGCGCTCGCTAACCCCTTCCGCGCGTGCTTTTGCAACCATCAGCTGAACATAGGCGTCAAAGGACAGGTTCTGTGCTTTTGCAGGGAGCGTAGGTGACATCATGGCCATAGCGGCCAGCAGGGTGAGAATACGGCGTTTGTTCATGCAAATTACCGTGTCACAACAATCCTGAACCGCAAGTGCATTGCGGCAGGTAGATGTGAAAAACATGATCTGATGAGAACTATGCTGCAAATTTTGGCTGGATTATATCGCGAACCGATTTTGCCTCTTTACCTGCGTGCGATGCGCAACTAATGCGCTCGCGGGCAGTTGGCAGAGTGGTCGAATGCACTAGTCTTGAAAACTAGCGAGGGTGCAAGCCCTCCGAGGGTTCGAATCCCTCACTGCCCGCCACTTCTTTTCAGATCATTAGAGCGTGCGTGCGCATCTGATCGTAGAATGGTCGGCATTCTGCGGCTAGGTCGGCAGCCTGGCCGGTTAGTTCTGGCAGCGCCCCCACCGGCGGACCAAAGCCTGTCGATGCAGAGACTTTGTCATACCAATGAGATGCCCAGATACCATCGGTATCCCTGATCCCGACAGGCCAATGAAGCATTTCCGGCTGCCATTCGATACCAAGACGATCACACAGCGCCTCCAGATGGCCAGCCGGGTTCGTCAAGAATTGTGACGAATCAATAACAGGCGGTACCGTATCGGAGTGCTCCCACGCCCACTTAAAATATTCGAGTTGGCGGTCATATCTTAGGTCGTCGAACTTCACTTGCACGCGTTTGACCGCATAGCTGGCAATGACTCGTTCGGGTTCGCGAATAAGAAATGCATGAACGTGATCTGGAAAGTCTGAAATTCCAACTGCGTCGATCATGTGATGCGGCATATGTTTTTGGTACCAAACAGCCTTGGCGTCCGGTGCGGGCCCACGCATTTCGGTGGCAATACTGCCCCAGTCGCAATCCATATCTGCGATGATTTCATCCGCCATGGGCTGCGGTTCACCCGATTGCTTCAGATATGCGCCGTAGAACGGCTCATCACTGACTGCGCAGTCAGAACGCGCACCGAAGCTGCGCATCATTGCGGTGGAAATGTTACGCGGTCCGGACCACATGGCAATTCGTGTCGTCATCCGGCAGTATCTCCGTGCAGACGTTTAAGGTATAGCTGCTGCAAGCGAGTGACCATCGGTCCGCGCTCTGTACCCAATATCCTGCCATCGACAGTGCCAACGGGGGCCAGGCCGGCAAAGGTGCCGGTCGTAAACGCTTCATCAGCGCCGTACACATCAATAAGTGAAAAGTTCTTCTCTCTCACGGAGATGCCAGCGTCGCGCGCAATCTCGATCACCATCCCGCGGGTAATTCCGTCCAGGCAATAATCGCCCGTGGAGGTCCACACTTCGCCATCAACGACAATGAAGAAGTGCGTGGAGTTGCAGGTGGCCACAAAGCCGTGCGGATCGAGCATCAGAGCTTCGTCCGCCCCGGCCTCGGTTGCCTGAACGCAGGCGGTAATGCAGTTTAGCTTGCTATGACTGTTTAGCTTCGGGTCCTGAACGTCGGGATAACCGCGCCTGACATGGACCGTATACAAATTGAGCATATTGGTGGCTGTTTCAGGAACCGGGTCCTTCCATTCTGGAATGATGACGATGGTTGCCGGTGAAATAACCACGCGTGGGTCTTGATACGGGGTCGAACGGATACCCCGCGTCACCATCAGGCGAATATGCACCCCGTCGCCCGTCATTCCGTTGGCCGCGAGCACGGCATATAGACGCTTTGTCAAAGCATCCTGCGTGATTCCCACGTCCATCGCAATTGCCTTAGCGCCGCGATAAAGACGCTTGAGATGCTGTGGCAGAAACGCGATCCGCCCGTTGTGGATCCGCAACCCTTCCCACACACCGTCACCCAGCATGAAACCGCTATCAAATACTGACACTTTGGCCTCGTCGCGCGGGAAATGTTCGCCATTCACGTCGATGATGACCGTGTCGTTGCGCGCGTCGGCGACGTAGCTGTGTGTGCCCTTACCCATGTATGCCCCCTATCTGCCGCGCTTGATAATTTCATCCATTTGCTCGCTCAGCATCGGATCCCACTTCTTCTTGAAGTCTTTAACGCGCTCAATCAGCTCTTCATTTTCCCATGAATTGACGTCCACCTTATAGACATCAGCGATTTCGACCATTGAGCTACGGTCCATTTCTTCAAAGGCATTGGCCATGCCCGCTGACTGTTGGCCATTATAGCCAAGCGCTTCATAGGCTGATCGGCCCATACGGATTGAACTGTCATAGGTCTCCCGAATGATATCGCGACATCCCATCGACCACAATTTATATACATGATCGCGGTCGATAGCTCGCGCCAGAACATGTAGGTCAGGGTAGTTCTTGACTGCATATTCCACGAGCTTGTTGATCTGTTCTTTCTCGTCCAGCGCAACGATTAAAAGTTTGGCATCCGCGATCCCTGCCGAATGCAGGAGGTCCGGCCGCGTCGCGTCGCCAAAATAGGATTTATATCCGAACTTTCGAACGATCTCGAGCTGACGCGAACTGTAATCAATGACCGTTGCCTCATGTCCTGCGGCGATCAGCATCCGTTCTACAATTCCGCCAACACGGCCCCGCCCCGCCAGGATGATTTTGTTTTGCTCGTCTATTTCGTCAGGCTCGGGAGTGTCAGACCGGACATAACGGGGCCGGATCGCTTTCTCGTACAAAATGAAAAGCAGGGGCGTGATCAACATCGATAACGCAATTATCAGCAGTAATTGATCGCCGAGTGCCCTAGTGATTACTGAACTGCCAAGCGCGATCGACACGAGCACGAAACCAAACTCGCCAGCCTGAGCCAGCGCGAGCGCGAACAGCCATTTTGCCTGTCCCTTTAGCTTTGCTGCAGTGCCAATGGCGTAAAGGACAGCAATTTTGGTGATGACCAAAACGGCCGTCCAGAAGGCAACAGTGCCAAAACTGCTTGCGACCAGATCAAAGTTTACGCCGGCCCCGACTGTGATGAAAAACAGGCCAAGCAAAAGGCCTTTAAATGGCGCGATGTCCGATTCCAGCTCGTGCCGGTATTCACTATTTGCCAGAACCACACCGGCAATGAAGGTACCAAGGGCGGGAGACAAGCCGACCATGCTCATCAGGAGCGCGATCCCTACCACAAAAAACAGCGCGACTGCTGTGAACAGCTCACGCAAGTTTGCGCTGGCGATGAAGCGGAAGATTGGCCGGACCAGATACGCACCAATAAGCAGTATCGCAAAAATTGCTCCGATTGTGACCAAGGCGGCTTGCCATGCCGGCAAATGCTCAACCAGATTAATTCCGCTATGTGCCTGATCTCCGGTAGCGGCACCAGCGGCGCCAGCCAGTTCCGGGACTGCCAGAAGCGGGATAAGGGCAAGCATCGGGATGACCGCAATGTCCTGCATCAAAAGAACAGAAAAGCTGGCCTCGCCGCCTTCGCTTTTCATCATGCCCTTTTCCTGCAGGGTTTGCAGCACAATCGCCGTGGACGAAAGCGCCAGTATCATGCCGACGGTAAGCGCAATGCGCCATTCATCACCAGTGGCAAGCCCGATAGCTGCAATCACAAGTACGGTAATGACCACCTGCGCGCCGCCCAAGCCGAGCAGTTTATGGCGCATTTCCCAAAGCCTTTTGGGTTCAAGCTCCAAGCCTATGAGGAAAAGCATCATTACCACGCCGAACTCGGCGAAATGCTGCGTTTCTTCAATATCGACGCCCAGCCATTTTAGCAGCGGACTGATGGCCATGCCGGCAAGGATGTAGCCCAAAACGGAACCCAGCCCGAACCTTGCCGCGATTGGCACAGCAATCACGCCAGCAGCCAGAAATATAAATGCCAGTATCAGAAAATCGGTCATGCCTGATGACTACGGCGACAGAGCCGAATTGACCAGCGCGCAGAACCTATCTTAGCATCTTCGTCCCCTGTTAATGGGTCAAATATGAAGCGCCTTTCCGTATGCGCCCAATACACTCTCATGCATCATTTCGCTCAGCGTGGGGTGCGGAAATACAGTCTGCATCAGTTCGGCCTCTGTTGTCTCCAGAGTTTTGCCGACAGTATAGCCCTGAATAAGTTCGGTAACTTCTGCACCGATCATATGCGCACCCAGCAACTCGCCGGTCTTCGCGTCGAATACGGTTTTGATGAAGCCTTCTGCTTCCCCCAGCGCAATCGCTTTGCCGTTCCCGATGAAAGGAAAATTGCCCACCTTCACAGAGTACCCTGCTTCTTTCGCCTTGGCCTCGGTCAAGCCGACACTGGCGATCTGCGGGTGGCAATAGGTGCAACCGGGAATATTATTGCGGTCAAGAGCGTGCGGGTGGACATCTTTGTTGCCGAGTTCTTGCGCAATTGCCTCCGCAGCGGTTACGCCTTCATGGCTTGCCTTATGGGCAAGCCACGGGCCCGGGGTGCAATCTCCGATCGCCCATAGCCCTTTTGATTTGGTCCGCCCATACGGGTCAATCTGGATAAACCCGCGATCCATCTCAGCCAGCTTTTCCAATCCGATATTCTCGGTATTCGGAACAATTCCGATGGCAACGATCACATGGCTGAACTCGGACGTCTGGACCTTACCATCTTTCGTCTTGATTTTTGCAGTCACGCCCTTGCCTGACACTTTAATGTCTTCGACGCCGGCGCCGGTCATGATGTTCATGCCCTGCTTCTTCAGCGACTTTTCGAGGAAGCCGGAAACCTCTTCGTCCTCGACCGGAACGACCCGGTCAAGCATTTCGACAACAGTAACTTCCGAACCCATGTCGTTATAAAAGCTGGCAAATTCGATACCAATTGCTCCAGAACCAATGACGAGCAATTTGCCCGGCATTTCAGGCGGAGTCATTGCGGTGCGATAGGTCCAGACCCGTTCCCCGTCAGCTGGGGCAAATGGCAGATCGCGCGCACGTGCACCTGTTGCGACGATGATGTGCTTTGCGCTCAGCTTCTCCTCGCCCTTGTCACCCTTTACCGTCAACGAGGTGGGACCAGTCAGAGTGCCCTCGCCCATATGGACAGCGATCTTGTTCTTCTTCATCAGATGCGTCACGCCCTGATTAAGCTGTTTCGCGACGCCGCGGCTCCGCTTCACGACAGCCTCAAGATCGGCCTCAATCCCCTTGGCAACCAGACCGTAATCTTTGGCATTTTGCATATAGTGGAATATCTCGGCAGAGCGCAGCAATGCCTTGGTCGGAATGCAGCCCCAGTTCAGGCAAATGCCGCCAAGATTCTCCCGTTCGACAATTGCCGTTTTCAGCCCCAGCTGAGCGCAGCGAATAGCTGCAACATAGCCGCCAGGACCCGAACCCAAAACAATCACATCATAGGAACTAGACATATAAACTCCAATGCGAGCGGTGCGGCTTAGCCCGCGACAAGCTCAATATATTTTGCTTCAACCCAGCCGAATTGGCACGGGCCATCATATGGTTCGGGTTTTGCCAGAGTGCTGCTTACGCGGCAGTCTCCAAGATCTTGGTTCATCGACATGGGATAGACAATTCCCTGCCAATCCTCATCCGCCTCACACAGCCAGACCAAGGTCGACAGTGGTAGCTTGTCTTTTATGGGACCGACGTCGTTTGCATCGGGGTAGACGCGCAGGAAGTCGCCTTTCTTCGGCGCGAACAAGGCCAGCCTGCCAATGCCCGGGCAGGCATCCGTTTGCGCGCCTTGCAAACCGACAAACGGGACACGGCCTTCTTCGTACTCCGGGAGATCGCTCGCCGCAGATGCCGCGAGCGCCAACGCCGCCAAAGCTCCGGTCATTTGCATCAAATCAGGCCACCAGTCCGAGGGGGTTTTCGACAAGATTGCGGAAGGCATCCATAAATTTCGCGCCGTCCACGCCGTCGATAGCACGGTGATCAAAGCTGCCGGTGGCGCTCATCATTGTCGCAATTGATAATGCACCGTCGACGATATGAGGGCGCTGCTCGCCCGCGCCTACCGCCAAGATCATCGCTTGCGGCGGATTGATGACTGCGTCGAATTGCTTGGTGCCAAACATCCCCAGATTGGAAAGGCTGGCTGTTCCGCCCTGATATTCATGCGGTTGGAGTTTCCCGTCGCGCGCCTTCCCTGCAAGTTCCTTCATTTCTTTCGAAATCTGGGAAATTGCTTTTGACCCCGCATCGGTGATGATGGGTGTGATCAGCCCGCTTGGTGCGGCAACTGCGACAGAAATATCCTGACGGCTATATTGCCGCAAAATATCCCCGCCAAAGCTTACATTGCATTGCGGTACCAATTGGAGCGCCTTGGCCTGCGCCTTAATCAGCAAGTCGTTGACCGACAGCTTTATTTCCTGCGCTTCCAACGCCCCGTTGAGCTGCTTGCGCAGGTCGAGCAAGGCATCCAGCCGAACATCTACGGTCAGGTAAATATGCGGAATGGTCTGTTTGGCTTCGGTCAAGCGGCGAGCAATCACTTTGCGGACGTTGTTAAGTTTCTCATCTTCATGCGGAATGCCAAAGTCAGGCAATTCCGTATTCGCTGCAGGCGCAGCTGCCGGTGGCGGTGCGCTACCGGTTTGAGATGGTGCCGGTGCAGGTGCGGAACTTCCGGAAGCCGCACCCTCCACATCCGCTTTTACGATCCGCCCGTTCGGACCGGAACCTGTAATTGCCGACAGATCGACGCCATTTTGTTCGGCAATGCGTTTAGCGAGAGGCGATGCGATGATCCGGTCACCGGAGGCGCTTTTCGCAGACGGCGCAGTAGGAGCGGCTTTAGGTTGCTCCTGCTTGGCGGCAGGTTCGGGAGTCGGTGCGGCCGCTTCCTCTGGCGCTGACTTGGCAGCGGCTTTCGCCTCCTCAGGATCTTCGCCCTCTTCGGCGAGCGTCGCAATGACAGTGCCGACTTTTACCCCTTCTGTGCCCTCTTCCACATCAATACTAACGATCACGCCTTCATCGACAGCTTCGAATTCCATCGTGGCTTTGTCAGTTTCGATCTCGGCCATAATATCGCCGGAATTGACCGTATCCCCGACATTGACGAGCCATTTGGCAAGCGTTCCTTCTTCCATAGTGGGCGAAAGGGCGGGCATCTGGATTGGAGTGGGCATTGGGTCTGGACTGTCCTGTTTTAGCCTGTGACCCGTTTTGGCTAATTTCGGCCATATGGGCAAGGTTCTTGCGCCGAATACGATTTCATCAGATACCGTGCAACCATTGAGAACAGAATGCAGGAGCCGCAATGCGCGTTTATCTGGTAATAATGGACGACACTGACGAAGCCCGAAAGGCGCTTCGCTTCGCATCGCGCCGTGCGATGGTCAGCGGGGACTCCGTGCATATTCTGGCGCTAGTCCCAAAACAGAATTTCAACGCGTTTGGTTCTGTACAAGCTACCATCGAACAGGAAGCGCGTGACCGGACAGAGGTGATGGCAAGTAGCGCGGCCGGGAACCTGTTTTCCGAAAGCGGCAAGATGCCGACCATTTCGGTCAAGATTGGTGAAGGTCAGACGGTCATCAAAGAATATCTGGCCGAACATCCGGAGATCGGCGCACTCGTTCTGGGCGCCGCATCAGAAGGAAATCCGGGGCCGCTGATTACCCATTTCGCCGCTCATTCGGGCAATTTGACCTGCCCGCTTTATATCGTTCCGGGCGGCTTCACCAATGAAGAAATCGACCGGCTTGCCGCTTAGCGTTTTTTGCGTCCTTGATGGCGAATATTCTTGGGCCTGCCGCGTTTGCCTTGTGCAAATTTAGGCTTGCCCTTCCCACCGGTTTTTTTGCGGTAATCCGGGCGGGAACCGCGGGCTTCGATCGGGTTTCCATCTGCATCAAGCGGGACAAATTTAAGCGCACCGGTAAGTGCATTCGCCTCACCCAGTTTCAGCTTCAACCGATCGCCGGGTGAATAGGTTGTGCCGGTCCGTTCACCGACCAGAGACTGCGCCGCCTCGTCATAGCGGAAGTAATCCGATCCAAGCGTGGATACCGGCACCAGCCCGTCACCGCCCAGCCCTTCAATTGTCGCGAAAAAGCCGAAAGGCTGCACCCCTGTGATGCGGGTGTCGAAAGTCTCGCCAACCCTGCCGGAAAGCCATGCGGCGACATAGCGGTCAATCGTGTCCCGCTCTGCCTCCATCGCGCGGCGTTCAGTCTTGCTGATTGCATCGGCGATTTTGCCCAAATCTTCGCGGTCTTTCTCTGCCAATCCGGATGTGGCTGGCAAATCCAGTTTCGGCTTCGATTGTTCAAGCTGGAAACTGTCTACCAATGCGCGGTGGACGAGCAAATCTGCATAGCGCCGAATGGGCGAAGTGAAGTGGGCGTAGGAACCCAGCGCAAGGCCAAAGTGCCCTGCATTTGCCGGGCCGTAATAAGCCTGTGTTTGCGTGCGGAGCACAGCCTCCATGACCTGGGCTTTCTCGGAATCGTCCGTCACGTCCTTCAGCATCCGGTTAAAGAGCGAGGGCGTAATGACCTGACCCAAGGCGATGTTCTTGCCAAAGGTTTCGAGATATTCGCGCAGGGCAACCAGCTTTTCCCGGCTTGGCTGCTCGTGCACACGGTAGACCACTGGCGCAGTCTTGCTCTCCAGTGCTTTGGCGGCAGCTACGTTGGCAGAGATCATGAAGTCTTCGACCACACGGTGCGCATCCAGCCTTTCGCGCACAGCGATCTCAGCGATTTTGCCTTGATCGTCCAGAACGACTCGGCGCTCCGGCAGATCGAGATTTAACGGATCGCGCGCATCGCGGGCTGCGGCCAGTGCTTTCCAGCAGGCCCACAAATTGGTGAGATTCTCGCCAGCATCCTGCTCGTCAATCCGGCGCTGCGCCTCTTCATAGGCGATAACTTCGTCTATGCGGACCAAAGCGCGCGTAAAGCGGAACCCGGAAATCTTCCCTGATTCCGAAACGTGCAGGTGGCACGCCATAGCTGCCCGGTCTTCTCCCTGCCGCAGCGAGCACACATCGGCGCTGAGGATTTCAGGTAACATTGGAACAACGCGATCGGGAAAGTAGACCGAGTTGCCCCGTTTGCGGGCTTCCTTATCCAGATCCCCGCCGGGACGTACATAGAAGCTGACGTCGGCAATCGCGACCAGCGCGTTGAAACCGCCCTTCCCGTCAGGCTCAGCCCAAATGGCGTCATCATGGTCGCGGGCATCGGATGGATCGATGGCGACGATCGGCAAATGACGCAAATCTTCGCGCTTATCCGCATCGAGAGGCAGCTTCGCCGCTTCCTCCGCCTCTTCCAGAGTAGCTTCAGGGAAAACGTTAGGAATGCCGTGCTTTGAAATGGCGATCAGGCTGAAGCTCTTCGGCGCGAGCGGGTCGCCATAGATTTCAACTACCTTCACGCCGGCCTTTGGTGATCGTCCGGCAGGCTCGGCGAGCACCAATTGGCCTTCCTCCGCGCCGCCAAGGTCAGCTATCGGGGAAGAGCTGCGGATACGTTTGTCGACGGGTGCAAGCCACCCTTTCCCGCTTCCGTCGATTTCCACAACGCCCATTAGCCCTTCGGTTTTGGCGGGCAATTTCTTCATGACATAGGCCTGCCACGCGCTACCAACTTCCTCACAACGGGCGAGAACGCGGTCCCCGACCTTTAGAGCGGCGTGCCGGACTTTACCGGATTTCTTCTCAATAATGCGGATGCGCGGCGGCGGCGTGCCATCATCAGGCTGCCAGCTTTCCGGAATTGCAAATGCCTCGCCATCCTCAATGTCCATGACTTTGAGAACAGTAACTTTCGGTACGCCGCCCATGCGGTGATACGCGGTGCGTTTGCCATCAATCAGACCTTCTTCGGCCATGTCTTTAAGCAGCCGCTTAAGCGCAATCTTCTCCTGCCCTTTCAGGCCGAAGGCTTTGCCAATTTCCCGTTTGCCGACAACGCGATCTGCGGTCTGGATGAATTCAAGGACTTGCTCGCGCGTGGGCAATCCGGGCGTATGTTTTTGAGGGCGTTTGGCCATATGCCGCCTATGGACGCAGGCCTACTCGCTGTCACCCTCTTCCTGCGGAATCGGCGCAAACGCTCCCGCCGGAACCGCGCTTGATGCGGGGCTGCAATGGCCATCTGATGAACAGCTCGACACACCGAAAATCCAGTCGTCACCCCGTATGGCGGTTAATTCGACGATGAAACTCTCGTCGGTTGCGACAATTGTATAGGCATCAGACTCTGCAGCCGTTGTAGCCGTCATCGAAAATTCATCGGGTGCCAGAGCCTCAGCACCAACAGTCAAGACCGGTTCGCTATGCCAGTAAGACTGGTCAGGACGGCGTTGCCAAATTATGTAGGAAGTCGCCCCGTCCACTGCGTTCCAGCTCAATTCTGTAGATGTACGAACAGCTGCCTTGGCCTCTACAGAAGGGGGCATCGGTGTGCGTGCAAGCGTCTGCACCGCCCGCACATTCAGCTGGGTTGCCCGCGTGAGATAGGCAAAATCCATCTCGTCAGCGGTATCGCCATAGGTAATCCCATCTTCGACGCGCAGATCCTGATGCTGGTGCTCGTAATCTTCGACCGCTACTGAGAACCGGATCGCCGGATACCCTTTTTCCAGAAACGGTATCTGATCTCCGCCACGGCCCATGCGGTCTGTCCGCCAGATTTGCCGTATATTAAGGCCATCGGCAGTTTCATCGGCCAGATTATCGAGCCAGCGCGAGAGATTGCGGCTCGGGCTGTCATTTTCCCCGCCATTGCGGCGCTGCTGCGCGCGAATATCGTCAGTCAGATCTGCGCGGGGTCCCTCGGAGAACACACGAATATGCTCTGCGTCGCAATAACCGTCCGAACCGCAACTGCCGCCGACGATATCATTGTTTAGCACGGCCTTTACGTCCCAGCCCTGCTCAGCTGCGTAATCTGCCATCAAACGGCCGCCATACAGGCCTTGCTCCTCACCCGAGAGAAGCGCGTAGACTATGGTTGTAGGATAGGTCTTCTTGGACAAGACACGCGCGGCTTCGATGACCAATGCGGTACCCGATGCATCATCATTGGCACCGGGGGCATCGCTGGTAAAATCGAACGCATCGGTTGCGCGGCTGTCGATGTGACCTTGAACAATGACGACTTCGTTGGGACGTTCAGTGCCGCGTTGGATCGCCACTACATTGACCAGCCGTGTCGGCTCGGGAATGCGCCGCCCTTGAACCATTCGTTCCGGCAGCACAATTTCAAGGCAGTTACCACAGGCGGCGCTGGCTTTGCGAAACTCGTCCTCACCCCATTTGCGCGCCGCGCCAATGCCTCGTTTCGGGTCGGTTTGTGACGACAGCGTGTGCCGCGTGCCAAACCCTACCAGACTGTCAATGTCGGCTTCGAGTCTTTCCTGCGATACATGATCGGCAGGATGGCCGCCCTGTGAATGATGGTCGGCAACGGCAGGAGCGGCGAACATAGCGGCCGCGATAAATGGAATAATACGCATCCCGCTTTGTCTACCGCGGCATGATTATTTGCAAGCCCTGAAAGAGTTTAGCTTTGGCTTTCGTCCGACGAGCCATATTGATTGCTGGAATATTGCGATTTTAGTGAGCCAATCACCAGCACAATGATGACAGCCAGCCAACCGATCAGATCCTGCGCGATCATTCCGGGTTGCATCGCGGCCTCCACACCCGCCGTTTTTGCCTCCACAGCCGCCTCGAGACTTGCTTTCACCCCGTCCAACTGGCGGTACGCAAAAAACATCCAGACAAATTCCAGACCGAGCGGAATGACTAGGACAAGCCCCGGCAAGCCGGTATCATGCGCGCGGCGGACAAACGCGGCCGACAAAAGCACGATGTTGAGTATAGCGATTGCCAAACTCAGCCATATTAAAGGCTCTGCCATGCCGATCATTTTCTCAAGGACGGCGCTTTCTACCGCAGCAGCATCGCCAGTTTGCGCCGCTTTACCGCCAGCTTCGATTGCAGCCAGCATCGTCGGGACACTAGCGGCAACCGAGACGAGCACGTTTAAAATTATGACGAACAATGCATATAACAAGAATGTCCGACGACCATCGCGACCCTGAAAGTTGAACAGGTTTCGAAGATTGTGAGAGATTGCCTCAATCATCGCTGACGACCTTAATATGCCTTTGCCACATAGATCCGTTCGACCGCCGGCTTGCCAGTGAAGATGCAGGCGCTGTCCACGGGTGCGGCTCCAATAGGTACATTTCGAACGGTCAATTTCAATTCTTTCAACTGCTCGACCACTTTCTCCAGCTCGTCACCAGTGGGTTTGCACCATTGGACTTCGACCCAGCCGGGATGCACGTGCTTGCTGTCGAAATGTTCGGACAATTGGTTCATTTCGGTAATATCCGTCCGAATGTTGGCATCGCGGCGTGCGCGTGCTTGTTCGAACAGGGCGTTCTGGATTTCGGCCAGCAGATCAGGGATCGACTGGGCGACAGCGTCTTTGCCTGGCGAATGGAAATCAGGTTTCCCATTTTCTGCCCACAGGGCATCACGGCGGAGTAAGCTGACCACACCATTGTCCATATCTCGGCCGCCAACTTCGATGATGACCGGCGCACCCTTGCGCACATAATCCCAGCGTTTGGCGGCGGCTTTGCCAGGTTTCTTGTCCAGCATCACCCGCAGCTTTTCACCGAATGCCGTTTCGGTTTTCAGCGCGGTCTTGATGTCTTCGCAATATGACAACAGCGCCTCGTCCTCGGGCTTGTCACGCAGCATAGGCAAGATCACGACCTGATAAGGCGCGATGGTCGGCGGCACGCGCAAGCCGTCATCATCACCATGCGTCATGATTACGCCGCCAATCATCCGGGTAGATACGCCCCAACTGGTGGTATGGCACAATTGCTGTGCACCGTCCTTATCCTGAAAACGGATATTGGCCGCTTCAGAGAAGTTCGTGCCAAGGTAGTGCGAAGTGCCCGCCTGAAGGGCTTTGCCATCCTGCATCATCGCTTCGATCGACCACGTTTCAACCGCACCGGGGAACCGCTCGTTCTCGGGTTTCTCGCCAGCGATTACAGGCATCGCCAAGTCTTCTTCGGCGCAGGCGCGATACACTTCGAGCATCCGCAAAGTATGCTCTTTCGCCTCAGCCTGATCGGCGTGCGCTGTATGCCCTTCCTGCCACAAAAACTCGCTCGTGCGCAGGAACATACGCGTACGCATTTCCCAGCGGACCACATTGGCCCATTGATTGGTTAGCAGCGGCAAATCCCGCCAACTTTGAATCCAGCGCGCCATTGCGTCGCCGATAATTGTTTCGGACGTCGGGCGTACGACCAACGGTTCTTCCAGCTTGGCTTGCGGGTCCGGAACCAGCTTGCCCTTGCCATCCGCGATCAAGCGGTGATGCGTGACTACAGCCATTTCCTTCGCGAAACCATCGACGTGTTCTGCTTCGCGCTCAAAATTCGACAGCGGGATGAAGATCGGAAAATAGCAATTGTCGTGCCCGGTTTCCTTGATCCGTTCATCAAGCAAACGCTGAATGCGTTCCCAAATGCCATAGCCCCATGGCTTGATGACCATGCATCCGCGTACGCCGGATTCCTCCGCCATATCTGCTGCGGAAATAACTTCCTGATACCATTTGGCAAAATCGTCGGATCGTTTTACCGACAATGCGTGGCGAATGTTGGACACGTGTTTTAATTTCCTAATCTGTAGTCAAAAGGGCGCAGCAGTCACAAGGTAGCCGGGAATTATTTGCTCAGCTCGTCCAGCTTCTTTTGCATCTCGGCCATTTGCGCCTTGAGCGCGTCAATCTCGGTATTGTCGGATGTGGGCTGCGGCTCTTCATCCTGATCTTTCGTGCCAGGCAAGATCGCTTCGCCGACGGCGCGCATGACTGCCATGTTTGTTTCATGTATCTTGGCAATCGGGTTCGCACTGATACCTTCGCGCAAGGCTTCCTGAATTTTCACTTGGTTCGCCCGGAAGTTCTTCATGCTGGCTTCCAAATATTGCGGCATCATCGATTGCATGGAATTGCCATACATGGCGATCAAATCGCGCAGGAAACTGACCGGCAGCATTTGCCGCCCGCTAGCTTCTTCATCCATGATAATCTGAGTCAGGATCGAGTGAGTGATATCATCGCCGGACTTTGCGTCGACTACTTCAAATTCGACATTTTCGCGCGTCATCGCGGCAAGGTCATCAAGAGTAATATAGCTGGACGAACTCGTATTATAGAGCCGGCGATTGGCGTATTTCTTGATCGTCACCTTATCGCCGGGTTGCGCTTTGCGCTTAGCCATAAATCCATCCTGTTTTTTGCAATAATTGCTGCATTAGCAGTTGCAGCATGTGCAGTGCAACATGGACTTGGGCAATAGTCCTATTTTTGGAATCTGTTCCCCAAAATGGTCAGAAGCTCATATTGCGAAAGCCCGCTCTTGGCGCTGGCATCTGGCAGATGATACGGAACTTCCAGCCAGTCCCCTTCTTTGGCGTCCGGTGCATTGGTCAGATCAATCACGATCATGTCCATAGAAACCTTCCCAAGGATTGCGCAATCCGCACCGTCCTTGATCAATGCACCGTTACCCGCCCAGCTGCGCAATAACCCGTCGGCGTAACCAAGGCAGACCACCCCCACCCGCATGTCTCGTTGCGCAGTGAAAGTGGCGTTATATCCAATGGAATCTCCCGCCGGGATTTGCCGGATTTGCATGATCGCTGCTTCGGGAAACGCAACTTGAGATATTCTACTGGCCAGTTCGGCTCTGGCGATCCCACCATACAGGGACAATCCAGGACGGGTCATATCAAAATGATAATCGAGACCCAGCGCAACACCCGCACTGTTCGACAGGCTGGCTCTGTTGTGAGTAACCAATCCAAGGACGTCCTGGAACGCGTTTAGCTGCGCATCATTCATAGTCACATCTTCATCGGCACAGGCCAGATGTGACATGAGTATATCAACGTCCAGTGACTGAACCGAATTCTCGGAAACTTCCGCAACGCTGATGCCAAGCCGGTTGATCCCAGTGTCCACCATCAGATGGCATTTACCACCCCCGCTAGCGTTCCAAATCTCAGCTTGATGCAGTGAATTAATTACAGGTAATACGCCCATGCTGCGCGCATAATCCGCTTCCGCATTGCAGCCCGGTCCGTGCAGAACTGCTATCTTTGCCGGATCGACATGTGCCGCGATAGCGGGCACCTCACTCCAATGTGCAACAAAGAACGCACCGGCGCCGGCATCTCGCAAAGCAGGAACGCAAATATCCGCACCCAACCCGTAACAATCAGCCTTCACTGCCGCACCTGTCGCAGTGCCACCACCGGACATTGCATCTAACGCGCGCCAGTTGGCAGTTAAGGCAGTAGTGTCAACTTTGAGGCGCAGAGATGCTGCGGGGACATCAGACATTGTCTTCGAAGTCACGCGGCGGTCCGTCCGGCAGACCCCACCAAGCCACAAGTCCTGCGATGGCGGTGAATATCCAAGTGTACCATAGTCCGGCATAGGCATCGCCCGATTTGGCTATGATATAGCCCGCAATCAGGGGCAAAAACCCACCGAAATATCCTGCGCCGAGGTGATACGGTATCGACATCGAACTGTAGCGGATCCGTGCCGGGAACATCTCTGAAAGCAAGGCTGCTACCGAACCGTATGTGAGGGCAGACAGCCCTCCAAGGACCAGCAGCACGCCTATAATTCCCGCGATCTGTAGCGCGGACGGGTTCTGTGTTGAAAGATCGTATCCCGCCCCGCCCAGCGCTGCCTCCAGCGCAGTGCGACGCGCGGTTGTGTCATCCCACGCATAATCATCCAAGGAAATAGCCGTGTCGCCTGCAGTCAGCGACAGTGCTCCCCCTTCATTGAGGGTATAGGGGACACCTGCATCGGTGAGATCTTCCAGCAGCTTTCCGCATTGGGTTTCCTGCGCTTCTGCAAATGGATCGTAGGTGCATTGAGGACCGCTCACAACGATGGGCGCCGCTTCTGCGGATGCGTTCAACCCTGGGTTGGCGAATGATCCAAGTAGCCAGAAACACGGGAAAAGCAGAATCAAAGTCAGGACATTCCCGATCAGGATCGGCTTCTTCCGGCCCACCCTGTCTGACCATTTACCGACAATCACGAACAGGCTCATCGCCAACAAACCAGCTGCAAAAATAATCAGTTCGACAGTCAGCGGGTCAATCCGCATCGGACCCTTGAGGAATGACAATGTAGAGAAAAACGCAGTGTACCAAATGACTGTAAGGCCCACAGCAACACCAAAAAGCGCCACAAAAATGCGCTTCTTATTGCCGGGATAGGTGAAGCTTTCGACAAAAGGATTACCCGCGGTTTGGCCAGCCTCTTTCATCGCTTTAAACACTGGGCTTTCCGAAAGTTTCAACCGCATCCACAGCGATATGAGAAGCAGGATTATCGATAGCAGGAACGGTATCCTCCAGCCCCAAGCGGCGAAATCGTCTGCTGGAATCAAAGCGCGGCAGATCAGCACAACTGCGATGCTTAAAACAAATCCGCCAACCACGCTGGCTTGAATAAAGCTGGTGTAGAAGCCGCGCTTTTCCGGGGGCGCATGTTCGGCGACATAAATGGCAGCGCCGCCATATTCGCCGCCCAGCGCCAAACCCTGAAGAATGCGAAGCGCAATTACGATAATCGGAGCCGCTATGCCGATGGTTGCTGCGCTTGGGATCAAACCGACACCGGCGGTGGCAATACCCATCAGCGTCACAGTGACGAGAAAGGTGTACTTCCTTCCCAATCGATCACCTAAAAACCCGAACAGAACCGCGCCTAAAGGCCGGAACCCGAACCCGACGGCAAATCCGGCCCACACCAGCAAAAGCTGCAATGTGGCATTATCGGAAGGGAAGAAAGCGGCGCCGATAAGGCCCGCAAGAGTGCCGTAGATGAAGAAATCATACCATTCGAAAATGGTGCCGGCAGAAGATGCCGCGATAACAAGTTTGATCTCTTTAGCTGATGGCTGGTGTTCCGCAGCGACGATTGGTTCGCTCATCCTATTGCATCCCCCCGATGGATTATCATCTTTCCCTTAGCCGCCCACGTCAGCCTTGCAAAGCGCCTCTCTAACAGCTCTCCACGGGAGCAATATAGCATCGTGACGTGCGGGATAAGCGAGCGCAGGTTCCAATAGTTCAATGCGCGGCCAAGACGGCCTACTACCCGCCGATTGAACCCATTGTTCAACGCCCTTAGCGGCCAAGGCGATGGTGGCAATGTCAGTCGCAACAGCCCTTGATGCCATTATAGCAGCGGATGCCTGCCCGATTGCACAGGCGGATACCTGCATTCCCATTGATGAGATCCTGTCGGAGCCGACCTGATGCGACAATCCGAGTTTGATATGACTGCCACAGGAACGTGAACGGACCTCTACGAGCGGCTTGTGGCCCTCGTCGAGAGGATAGTCGGCGAGCTCGACCGCCAGTCCAAGAATTTCAGCTGTGTAGAGTTTGCCGCTGGCTGGTTGGGCCATCAGGGCGTTTCTGACTGCTCGCTAAGACGTGCGCGGCGTTGCTCGATCATTTGCACCAGAGAATCCGCGCTCGCATTGATAACCGGATAGGTCCGGGCGGTTGTCATCCAGGTTGGCCGTCCCGCAACGCCCCAAGCCGTGTCGTATCCCAGCACGAGCAGAGAAAAAGCCACCACAACGATCAACGCACCCTTAATAGCGCCAAATCCAAATCCAAGAACGCGATCAATCGGGCCGAGGATGGAATTTCTTGAGGCCTCCCCCGCATGGCCTGCAATCAGCTTCATCGCCGCATAAGGAATCAATAGCAGTAGAGCAAAGGCCAGCACTGCCACGGCCGTTCCCGGGCCGAGATAGCCGCGCAGCAATTCGTAAAGCGGAGTGTGGAGAAAATGTATGGCAAAAATGGCCAAAACCCAGGCGGCAAGCGACAAGACTTCTTGCACGATACCGCGCATAAATCCGCCAATTGCGGCCACGCCCACAATCATGAGCACAATGATATCGAAAGCTGTCATTACGTTGTTTGATTTATTCGGAAGCGACCACTTGGTCAACGAGATTGGAAAGCTGCTTAAATCCCTGGAACTTAAGTCCTGATGAATCAGGAGAATCTTGCGGACCAAAGCCCGCAGAGAAGCCCAACTTTGCCGCTTCGCGCAAGCGTAAGCCCGCATGAGAGACTTGTCTGATCTCGCCCGCAAGCGACACTTCCCCGAACCATACGCTTTCACGAGGGAGCGCTTTGTCAGCAAGAGCCGATACTAAAGCGGCGGCCACCGCAAGATCGGCCGCCGGGTCCGACAGTCGGTATCCGCCTGCGACATTCAAATACACTTCGGCGGAACTGAAATTGAGCCCGCAACGGGATTCCAGAACCGCCAGAAGCATGGCGAGCCGCCCATTATCCCAACCGACTACGGCCCGCCGGGGCGTTGCGCCGCTTTGTAAGCGCACGATCAATGCCTGAACTTCGATCAGAACGGGACGTGTACCTTCCAGCGCTGGAAATACTGCGCTTCCGGCAAGCGGTTCGTCGCGCCCTGAAAGGAACAGCATGGAGGGGTTGGCAACTTCCGCAAGACCTCTACCCTCCATTGAAAATACGCCGATCTCGTCCACCGCGCCGAAACGGTTCTTCAATGCACGCAGAATGCGGTATTGATGACTGCGTTCCCCCTCGAAACTCATCACAACATCGACCATGTGTTCAAGGACGCGCGGGCCGGCGATGTTACCGTCTTTCGTAACGTGACCGACCAATACCAGAGCGGTGCCGTTTTCTTTCGCATAGCGGATAAGTTCAAAAGCGCAGCCGCGGACCTGACTGACCGTGCCGGGAGCACCCTCAATCGTGTCCGAATGCATTGTTTGGATCGAATCGATCACCAGCAAGGCTGGCGGTTCCATTGTCCCTAATGTGGTGAGGATATCGCGGACAGAGGTGGCCGCTGCGAGCTTGATCGGTGCATCAGCCAAGCCGAGTCTGGACGCGCGCATACGCACCTGCCCCGCGGCTTCCTCTCCGCTGACATAGACAGTCGACCCGCCTGACTTGGCAATCAATGCGGTGGCTTGCAGCAGCAAGGTGGATTTCCCGATACCCGGATCGCCGCCCATTAATATGGCGCATCCAGGCACCAGTCCGCCGCCCAATGCCCGGTCAAATTCTGCCAGTCCGGTAGGACGGCGCACAAGTTCTTCGCCCGGCGCGTCCAGTTCGACAAACTCGACAGCGCGGCCGCCGCTCGACAAATCATGCTTTTGCGAAAACACCGTCGCTGGAATATCTTCGGCCAGCGTGTTCCATTCCGCGCAGTCAGGGCATTGACCCTGCCACCGATGCGATACCGAACCACACGCCTGACACACGTAACGCTTTTTTGCTTTAGCCATCCCCAGCGAATAGCTGGAACAAATTAAGAACGCAATTGCCAAGAGAAGTTTTGCGCGGCACAACGGTGCCATGCGGCAAAAAGAACTCCGGATTGCTTTGATCTGTTACGGCGGGGTCAGTCTGGCCGTATA
Organism: Sphingomonadaceae bacterium; assembly: GCA_020630295.1. Lineage (GTDB taxonomy): Bacteria > Pseudomonadota > Alphaproteobacteria > Sphingomonadales > Sphingomonadaceae > Pontixanthobacter. Next base: position 1,227 of record JAHDBR010000027.1, on the reverse strand, counting down.
TATGCACGGCGTTACCAAGGAAATCTGGAAGCTGGCGCGCGCCAGCAAAGCCTATCATGGCAATGAACCCCGATCAGAAGGCGTGCAAGGCGTCTATCGCGACCTGCTGGAGCATATCGAACAGACCCACGGATTGCGATTGCGGGTCCTGCCAGACATTCTAACCGGAGCAAGCGCAGGCGGTATAAACGCCGTTTTTCTGGCGCAAGCGATGCATTCCGGCCAGTCGCTGGAGCCGCTGACAGATCTCTGGCTTGATAATGCTGATGTCGACAGCCTGACCGATCCGGACGCACGGCCCGTATGGCGTTTTGCCAAGATTTGGGCGCAGCCTATTGCCTCATGGATTCTCAAGCGGCGCGGTAATGCCGTATCTGAAAGCGTGGCACCGGAAACTCGTGAGGAAGTCCGCCGCAAGGTTTCGCATCTGGTGCGCGGGCGCTGGTTCGAACCGCCATTTTCAGGCTACGGGTTTTCTAAATTGCTGTTCAACGCGCTGAACGCGATGAAGGCGGCACCGGATGGCGATCCCTTATTGCCGGCGGGCCATCCTATCGATCTGTTTGTCACAGCAACAGATTTTCGCGGACATTTGGAACTATTGCGGCTTAATAGCCCTCCTATTGTGGAGGAAAGCGAGCACAGGATGCCGATCAGCTTCTCCTCGCATGCACCGAAAAAAGGCGGTCACGGAATTGCGGACGAAATCGAGTTGACGGTCGCAGCGCGGGCCACCGCCAGTTTCCCTGGCGCATTCCCGCCCCTCCAATTTGGAGAGATTGACCGGCTCGCAGAAGCTAGCGGACATCGATGGGCTGGCAGACAAAGTTTTCTCGAACGGATCATGCCGGTTCATGTGCGGGCAGACGGTGTGGCTTCCGTCTCGCTTGTAGACGGGTCAGTTTTGGTGAACGCACCCTTTGGCGCTGCTATGGATGCGCTGAAAGGCCGTCCGGCACAGCGCGAGGTTGATCGGCGGTTCGTTTACATTGATCCGCGACCGGACAAGTTCAATGCTCCCGACAAGCTGGACACACGGCCCGTCGGCTTCTTCGGCGCGATTTTCGGGTCAATCTCCACAATACCGCGCGAACAGCCGATACGTGACAATCTGGAGGCGCTCGAACAACAATCGCGCGAAGCGCAGCAGCTTCGCAGAATTGTTATGGCTCTACGCCCTGAAGTTGATCGCACGGTCGAAAAGCTATTCGGGCGCACTTTGTTTCT
>JAHDBR010000026.1:29313-30728 GCA_020630295.1 Sphingomonadaceae bacterium | reverse complement strand
GCGGTGACGATATCGCCGGCTTGCAGGTTCGCGGGTACGTTGCGCAGGAACACGTTGCCGTCGATCTCCGGCGCGTCGGCCTGACTGCGGCCGGTGGCGCCGATATCGCCGTCCTCATCCGCTTCGCCAACCTCGTCGATGATAACGGGCAGGGCAGTGCCCACTTTGGCCTGTAGCTTGGCGGCGCTGATCCGTTCGGTCACTTCCATGACCCGGGCATAGCGTTCTTCCTTGACCTCTTCCGGCACATGATCGGGCAGGGCGTTGGCCTGTGCCCCTTCGACCGGTTCGAAGCGGAATGCGCCCACGCGGTCCAGCTGGGCTTCCTCCAGCCAATCGAGCAAATACTTGAAATCGTCTTCCGTCTCGCCCGGAAAGCCGACAACGAAGCTGGAACGTACGGCAATCTCGGGACAGATCTCGCGCCAGCCTTTGAGTCGTTCGAGCACCTTGGCCTCGTTTGCGGGGCGTTTCATGCGTTTGAGAACGCTGGGGCTGGCGTGCTGGAACGGGATGTCCAGATAGGGCGTAAGCAGCCCTTCCGCCATAAGCGGGATCACCGCATCCACATGCGGGTATGGATAGACATAGTGCAAGCGAACCCAGGGCGGTGTGACCCCGGAAGCCGCGCCGCCAATGTCCAGCTGGCCCAGTTCGCGCGCCAGATCGGTCATATGGGCGCGAACCTCGCGGCCTTTCCACTGGCGCGGGTCATGGCGTGTGTCGACGCCATATGCAGAGGTGTCCTGGCTGATGACCAGCAGTTCCTTGGTGCCCGCCGCGACCAGCTTCTCGGCCTCGCGCAGGACGGCGTCGATGCGCCTGCTGGCCAACTTGCCGCGCAGGTCGGGAATGATGCAGAAGGCGCAAGAGTGGTTGCAGCCTTCGGAGATCTTGAGATAGCTGTAATGGCGCGGGGTCAGCTTGATATCCGGTTGCGGGATCAGATCGACAAACGGCCCTTGCGATGGCGGCGCGTGGGTGTGCACCGCTTCGACCACCTGTTCATATTGATGTGCGCCGGTGACAGCCAGAACCTGAGGATGGGCAGCGCGGATTGCATCCGCCTCGTCACCCATGCAGCCGGTCACGATAACGCGGCCGTTCTCGGCAATCGCCTCGCCAATGGCCTGCAGGCTTTCCTCCTTCGCACTGTCGAGGAAACCGCAGGTGTTGACCAGCACCACATCGGCACCCGCATAGTCCGGGCTCATCGCATACCCATCGGCCCGCAGGCGTGTGAGGATACGTTCGGAATCGACCAAAGCCTTCGGGCAGCCGAGGCTGACCATGCCGACTTTCTTGGCGTCTGGGAGAGTGGTGGCGCTCATGATTGCGGCGCGCCCTACACCCGATTGGACATTTGCGCTACACAAACCGTCACCGCACGGTTTGGGGTGCGGTTTGGGGCGCGG
>JAHDBR010000026.1:0-29213 GCA_020630295.1 Sphingomonadaceae bacterium | reverse complement strand
CATTTGCGCTACACAAACCGTCACCGCACGGTTTGGGGTGCGGTTTGGGGCGCGGTTTGGGGCGCGGATGAGGGGAGAGAGAATATGTTTGATGTAAACTGGCTGGGCATCGTGCTGGCGGCCATATGCGGCTTCATCGTCGGCGGCATCTGGTACGGGCCGGTGATGGGCAAGAAATGGATGGGCGCGGTTGGCCTGTCAGAGGAGCAGATTAAAGAAGGCAATATGGGCCTGATCTATGGCGGCGCGTTTGCTTTCTCGTTGCTGGGCAGCTGGACGCTGGCGCACACATTCGCCAGCTATGCGGTATATGGTGCGGAGCTGTCTGTCTTTGCGAAGGTGATGACCGCATTCGGCGTGGCCATCGGCTTTATCATCCCGGCACTGGGCACCAATTACCTGTTCTCGCAGAAGGGCAAAGCGCTGTTCTTTATCGATGCGGGATACTGGATCCTGTTCTACATCGCCATGGGGCTGGTGCACGCCTACTTGCCCTGATTAAGGGCGCAGGTGACGGATTATTTGCCGTTGTGCCCGTCGCCGCGGGCTTCGCCGCTATCGGTGGGCACAATCTCCACCACAATGTCGCCGGCTTGCAGGTCCTGACATTCGTCTTCCCAGAAGCCGAGCACTTTCCCGTCACGATATACCCGCAGGCCGCGCCCGCCGGTCTGCAAGTCCGTGATGGCGCATCCGCATTCCTCGCTAGTTATCTCGCGTTCCACCAGCTGGACACGGCCTGTGACGGAGGCGAGGTCTGCGAGATAGTCCGCAATATGCGCGCCTTTGGCAGAGCCTGCCAATAGCAAGCCGGTAAAGCGGACCGGGTTGATGACGTTATTGGCACCGGCCTGACGTGCGAGAAATTCGTTATCATCCGCGCGTACAACTACGCTGATCGGCACGTCGGGCGCCAAGTGACGCACGGTCAACACAATCAGGATCGATGTGTCATCGCGTCCGGCGGACACAAGCACATTTTTCGATTTTGAGATGCGGACCGCGTTCAACGTATCATCGCGCGTTGCATCCGCAGCCATGACGTTGCAGCCCAGCTTCTCGGCCTCGGCCAAGCGGTCTTCGCCCGGATCAATAACCACGATGTCTGACGGATCGGTTCCGCGTTCGATCAGTTCGTTCACCGATTCCGATCCCGATACGCCGTATCCCAGCACGACAATGTGATCTTCCAGCTGTTCCTGAATGCGCTTCATGCGAAACTTCTCCCAGCTACGCTTCATAATGAAATTATAGGCAGTGCCCACGAAAATGAAAAACACCGCAAACCGGATAGGCGTGACGATAATCGCCTCCACCATGCGGGCGCGATCTGTAATTGGCGCAATATCACCGAAGCCGGTCGTGGTGACCGAAATCATGGTGAAATAGACAACGTCGGAAAAGCTGACTTCGCCGTCCAGATTATCAACCAGTCCGCCGCGATCCCACCAGTGGATCATGATGACGATGCCCAGCAGGAACAGCGCAATTCCCAGCCGTATGCCCAGATCACCCCAAACGGGGATCCTTACCGCCCGGCGCAGCGGCTGGAAACGCGGGCCGCGCACGCGCCGTCCGCTACCCGGATCACCTATACGATCAATCTGGTCACTCATTGCGATTTAGCGTTGGGGCAGCTTCGCCTTCGGGTCAACGCGCTTGTTGTTTTTCATGATCTCGAAATGCAGTTCGGGCTGCGTTGCGATACCTGCATCGCCCGCCAAACCGATGCGCTCTCCGGTTTTGACGACATCGCCCAGCTTTACGGTTATTCTGTCCAGATGGCCGTAGCGCGTGCGCCAGCCATTGCCGTGGTCAATGACCACAAGCCGTCCAAACCGGCTGGCTTTGTCAGCAAATACGACAGAGCCCGATGCAGAGGCGCGGACCATGTCGGACCGGTTGGCCTTGATATCCAGACCGTCATGACCTGTACCGTCGGCCTTAAGCGAGAAGCCGAGCATCACCGCGCCATCATGAGGCCAGCGGAAATACGGCTCTGTGCGCGTTTGCTGCGGGACTGGGACCGATTTCAGCACAGCGGGAATAATCAGCCGTTGCCCGGTCGAAATGGCGTAAGGTTCTTTCAGGCCATTAGCGATTGCGATGTTGGTGAAAGGCACGCCGTAACGTTGGGCAATGCCGAAGCCGGTATCACCTTCTTTAACGACATGGGTGCGCTGACGCGGGATTTGCAGGACCTGACCCACGCGCACACTATAGGGTTCCACCATGCCGTTAGCGGCGGCGATTACACCTGCTGGCACGTTAGCGCGGTTGGCAATGCCGCCCAGCGTCTCGCCTTCCTGTACCTTATGTTCGGTTTCGGTCGCCGGGTCACTTGCTGCCAACAGAAATGGCGCAGCCGCCGCGAGCAATAGCGTTTTGAGGGCAGAACGTTTCATTACGTATATCTCTCCGCAAGCGCGCCGAGAGAGGCATGATGGGTGAGATCCAGCTGGAGCGGGGTCACCGAAACAAATCCCTCATCGATCGCTTCCAAATCAGTCCCGTGGTCAAGCGTGTGCTCGATCGGGTGCAGCCCGAACCAGTAATAGGGCAAACCGCGAGGGTCACGCCCTTCGACTACCGAGCCGCGCGAGTAGTCATGGAAACCTTGCCGCACTGCGCGAATCCCTGCAACTTTATTAGCCGCAATCGGGGGAAAGTTTACATTTATCAGCGTTCTAGATGGTAAAGGCGTGTCTAACAGCGGTGCAATCGCGCGTGCGCCCCATGCGCCTGCGGCATCGAATTGGTCGTGGCTGGCATTGCGGTCCAGAACCTGGCTTAGACCGATAGATCGGATACCTGCCAGCGCGCCCTCTATGGCCGCAGATACCGTGCCGGAATAGGTAATGTCATCACCCAGATTAGCGCCGCGGTTCACGCCCGACAGGATCAGGTCGGGCGGACTGTCCAGCACAGTCCGCAGTGCCAGTGTTACCGAGTCCGTCGGAGTGCCGGTCACCGAAAAGCGGCGCGGCCCATGGGTATGCAGCCGAACGGGGGCATTGAGCGACAATGAATGTCCCGCCCCCGATTGTTCTTCGTGCGGCGCGCAAATCCATACATCATCGCTGAACTGCGCAGCGATTTCCTCCAGCACTTTCAGGCCGGGGGCGAAGATACCGTCATCATTCGTCAGCAGGATACGCATTATGTGTTCGGGGTCAGCGCTTCCACGCCGCCCATATACGGTTTGAGCGCGGCAGGAACAGTCACGCTGCCATCCGCATTCTGGTAATTTTCCATCACAGCCACGAGTGTACGCCCGACTGCGAGACCGGAGCCGTTAAGCGTGTGCGGGAAAATGGACTGCTTTTCGCCCTCAGGCTTGTAGCGGGTATTCATCCGCCGCGACTGGAAGTCTCCAGTGTTGGAGCAGGAGCTGATCTCGCGATAGGCATTCTGCCCCGGCAGCCACACTTCCAGATCATATGTCTTGCGCGCGCCAAAGCCCATATCTCCGGTGCACAGCAAGACTTTCCGGTAAGGCAGATCGAGCGCTTGCAAAATGCCCTCTGCGCATTTGGTCATCCGCTCATGCTCGGCATCGCTTTCTTCTGGGCGGACGATGCTGACCAGCTCGCATTTCTCGAACTGGTGCTGACGGATAAAGCCGCGCGTGTCCTTGCCCGCAGATCCGGCTTCGCTGCGAAAGCATTGGGTGAGTGCGGACATCCGGATTGGAAATTGCGCCTCGTCCAGCATATCGCCCTGAACCGATGCAGTCAGACTGACTTCGGCAGTGGGGATGAGCCAGCGACCGTCTGTTGTCTGAAAACTGTCCTCGGCGAATTTAGGTAGCTTGTCGGTCCCGTACATTGCCTCATCGCGAACAAGCACGGGCGGAGCGCATTCGGTATAGCCGTTCTCGCCTGTTTGGCGGTCCAGCATAAATTGGCCCAATGCCCGGTGCAGCCGCGCCATATCACCGCGCAGAAATGTGAACCGCGCGCCGGATAGTTTCGCGCCGGTTTCAAATTCCAGCCCAAGCGCAGGGCCCATATCGGCGTGTTCCTGCGGTTCGAAATCGAACGAACGCGGTGTGCCCCACGTGGAGATTTCGACATTGTCCTCCTCGTCTTCACCATCCGGCACATCGTCGGCGGGCAGGTTGGGAATGACAGCCAACGCATCCTGCAAGCTGTTGGTCAGCTGGCGATCTTCTTCCTCCAGCGCGGGCATAAGCTCTTTCAGCTCGGCCACTTCGGCCTTTAACGTGTCTGCTTTTGCCGTGTCGCCTTGGCCCATCGCCTGACCGATCGCTTTCGATGCATTATTACGCTTGGCCTGCGCTTCCTGAATTTTGGTTGCAGCGGCGCGCTTGGCCTCGTCCAGCTCGACAATTTTCGCCGCTACTGCCGCGTGACCGCGCCGCGCCAATGCGGCGTCGAAGGCTTCGGGGTTCTCTCGGATAAATCGAATATCATGCATGGCTGCGCCTATGGATGGTTTTTGATTGTCCCTCAAGCGCAACAGCACCTATTCACCTGCACATGACCGCTGCGATCATACATTTTGTCGGCTTTCGCGATGACCGGTACTGGAATGCGGTGCGCATATGGGGCGCGCCGGATATGATCCACGAGGTTTGGGATTGCTATGCGGCAGATGATGTCGCGCCTGATGATCTGGTCGTTTTCGCGGAGGGTGAATGGGATCAGGCGCCGCGCAGTTTTACTGTCGAAGCAGAGCAAGCCCGGCGGGCGAGGCGCGCTGCCAAGTAAGGTTGACGAGTGATGGCCAAGGCCGCCTCAAGTCGCCGCGTTGAGGAACCTTCGGGCGGCGCATCCATTTTCAAAGCAACTCTCCCAAAGCAGGAAATGATATTATGAAGAAGCGCTGGATCGCACTCGCCGCAATCGGGGCATTGGCCGCGGGAACCGTATCTTGGGGCGCTGCCGCCAATGATGTCGAGCAGCCGGAATACAAAATCGTCTCCTCGCAAGATAATATCGAAATCCGCGAATATGGTGAGATGATTGTCGCCGAAGCAACCGTTACCGGAAATCGCGATAGCGCGATGAGCAAGGGGTTCCGTACGATTGCCGACTATATTTTTGGCAATAACGTATCCTCTGAAGAGATTGCCATGACATCGCCGGTCACGCAAAAAGCGGTTGGTCAGGAAATAGCCATGACCGCTCCGGTTACGCAGACGAAGACAGACAATGCATGGCAGGTCCGGTTTATCATGCCGTCGGAATATACGATGGACACTCTGCCAAAGCCGGTGAACCCGGACGTGGAACTCAAGATGATACCGTCGCGCAGATTTGCTGCGATCCGGTTTTCCGGTCGCGGCGGGATGGAAATGATGCAGCAGCGCACGGCTGAACTACAGACGTTTCTGGATACCAACGGGCTGACCGCAGTCAGCGACCCGACTTACGCATTTTATGACGGACCGTGGGTGCCGGGGCCGTTTCGCCGCAATGAAGTGATGATCGAAGTCACGTCGGAGTGATGCACGTCTGTCTGGTTCACCAATGCCAAAAGGCTTGAGAAATTCGGAACCAAACGGGACTTAACTCATTGATTTCCTGAAAAGGAGATCATTATGTTAGGTAAGATTATTGGCGCATTCGCCGGATCGAAATTGTCACAAACCACGCGCGGAATTGGCGGGCCAACGGGTGCTATGCTCGGTCTGGGCGCGGCAGCGGTGGCCAAACGTCTCAGCCTGCCAGCATTGGTAGCAGTGACAGCAGGCGGATATTTCGCGAAGAAATATTTCGACGGCAAAAACACGGACGCGCAGCCGGAAACCCGCACGCCAGAAGCACCAGAAGTGGTGCCGACCCCGGTCTAACCGATTGACTACAAAAGAATTAAAAGGGGCGCTGCCATCATTCGGCAGCGCCCCTTTTTTGTGTCTTTGCCCCAATTGGTGCTTATTTAGCGAACATTGCAGCTGCACGGGCGAACCAGCCAGTTGGCCTAGCCGTCAGCTGTTGCGCCGCAGGGGCTGTTGGGCACTCAAGGCAATACACCTGCATCCCTCGAACAGATAGCAACCTATCAAGATCGGTTTGGACCTGACCAAGCATTGCCTGTTGCCGCCCGGCGACCATCGCAAACAGATCCGATCCGCTGCGCGCCGTATCGTTCGCATCTCCCGTGAGCATGGAGCGCAGTAGCGAATCATATCCACTCGGCGCGCTGCCGAGATATTTCAGGTGCCAGCTATCAGCCTCCAGTCCTGCTTGTTTCGCGGCCCATTCAACCGCTTCATCAATGCCGCCATACTGGTCGACCAGACCAATCTGGCGCGCAGTTCCGCCGTCCCATACGCGTCCTTGGCCGATTGCATCGACTTGCTCGACGGTCAGCTTGCGCGATTCCGCAACGCGGGTGAGGAAATCGGAATAACCGTCTTCGATGGAGCTTTGCAGGATTGAGTCTACTTCCGGAGTGAAACCGGAAATCAGATCGGGTTGGCCCGAAAGCGGTGTGGTTTGCACGCCGTCACCGTTCACGCCCCATTCTGCGGCAGCACGTTCAAACGTCGGGATAACCGCAAAAATGCCGATAGAGCCGGTAATCGATTCCGGTTCCGCAAAGATGCGGTCTGCCGGGGTGGATACCCAATATCCGCCACTGGCAGCGACATTGGCCATCGACACAACGATCGGAATCTCGTTCGCCTTGTGGCGCAGGATCGCGCGGCGGATTTCTTCCGATGCGAGCACGGACCCGCCGGGCGAATCTACCCGGACAATCAGTGCCTTCAAATCATCATCAAGCGCATCGTCGAGCAGACCTGCAATACGGTCACCGCCCGCAGTGCCAGGGCCGGCTTCACCGTCGACAATTTCGCCGGCAATAGTGACCACACCGATTGCGTCGCCAGATGTATCGTACGGGTTGTCCGCCAGCCACGGTTCCAGTTCGGTATAGGCATAGGCACCCGGGGTTTCATCCCACGAATCTTCGCCGGCCAGCTCTGCCACGCGCTCGCCAAATTCAACCTTGCTGCCCAGCTTATCTACCAGACCTGCCTCGATTGCGGCCTTGGACAAATCGCCATCATTGGCGCTGACCCATTCGGCCGGTGTTTTGGTGACCAGATCAAGGTCCATGGCAGGGCGCGCTTTCTTGACGCTTGCCTGCCATTCTTCCCACAGAGAGCCGTATAGCGCCTCGTAATTTTCGCGCGCCTCCGGTGACATGGAATTGCGCGAATATGGCTCCACCGCCGATTTATAGGTGCCGACCTTATAAACGCGCGCATTGACATTCAGCCGGTCAAGCAGCGCGCCGAAATACAGCCGCGAACCGCCGGGGCCGGCGATGACTGCGCCGCCAAGCGGATCAAGCCAGACCTCGCTGGCGTGCGCGGCCAAGAGCATGGCATCATCGCCGTAACCAACGGCATATGTCAGGACGGGTTTCTCCGCAGCGCGGACCCGGTCCAGCGCGGAACCAACAGCCTGCATATGCACTTGCCCGCCGCCCATGAATGCCGAAAGATCAAGCACAACCGCCGTGATCCGGTCATCTGTCGCGGCTTTGTCAATGGCATGAACGACATCGCGCACCTGATATTCGCTGATCGGCTGCTGGCCTGAAATCAATGTCTGGAAGGGATCAATTTCGGACCGCTCTTCAACAATCACGCCGCCCAGTTCGAGCAGTAGCGCACCTTCGCGAACTTCTGCCGGGCTGGGCCGCGCGGTAAGGACACCGAACAGCAATGAAAAGAATAGCAGCAAAAAGATCAGGCTTAACCCGTCTTTGATGCCGACCAGTAATTTCCAGACTTTTCCAGCGAATGCCATGCGTATTGTGCCCCTAAACGGTAATATTTTGGCCTATCTAGGGGTATCGAGGCTCTGGTGCCAGTCGAATCCGCTTGAGCGACCCACTCGCCTCGACTAAGGGCTTGGCTTTAATGACATCGACGCGCTCTTCACAGGCTCCAGCACCGCTTCGCCGCGACTATCCGGCGGGCAGTTTGGCCTTTCCGCATCGCGACTTGCTTGGCATTGGCCAACTTGAACGCCACGAGATCCTTTATCTGCTCGATGAAGCGGAACAATGGGTCCAGCTCAACCGCCAATCGACCAAGCATAGCGACCTGCTTGCCGGTCTGACGATCATCAACGCGTTTTTTGAAAACAGCACGCGCACGCTGCTCAGTTTTGAAATTGCGGGCAAGCGTCTGGGCGCGGATGTCGTCAATATGCACGCAGCGCAATCAAGCGTAAAAAAGGGCGAAACGCTGATCGATACCGCGATCACGCTAAACGCGATGCACGCTGATGCAATCGTCATCCGACATGGCTCCAGCGGTGCGGTCGAACTTATTGCCAGTAAAGTGGACTGTCCCGTGCTAAACGCGGGAGACGGGCAACATGAGCACCCTACGCAAGGATTGCTGGACGCGCTGGCGCTGCGTCACGCCTTGCGCGAACGAGGCCATAATGCGGATGATTTCACCGGCCTGACGATCACCATTTGCGGTGACATCCTGCATAGCCGCGTTGCCCGATCAAATATTCTGAGCCTCACGGCGCTCGGCGCAAATGTCCGCCTGTGCGCGCCGCCCGCGCTTATGCCTGCTGAAGTCGAGGCGATGGGCGCGACGCCGTTCGATAATTTTGACGCGGCATTAGACGGCGCAGATGTGGCGATGATGCTGCGTCTGCAAACGGAGCGGATGGAGGGTCAGTTTATTCCATCGGCACGCGAATATCATCATCTGTTCGGATTGACGAAAGACCGGCTGAACCGCGCCGCGCCCGACGCATTGGTGATGCATCCCGGTCCGATGAACCGCGGGGTCGAGATTGATAGCGAAGTTGCCGATATGCTCGACCGGTCGATTATCACGCGGCAAGTCGAAATGGGCGTCGCGATACGTATGGCAGCTCTCGACGTCCTGACACGCAAGGCGCGCGGCGTGGACGGGTGGGGCGATCGCGCACCCGGGACATCCGGCGGGGGGCAGTGGGTATGAGCGCGGTTGCACCACTCACAATTACTGGCGGCAAACTGGTTCTGGGCGATAGTATCACCGCAGGTAACATTCGCTGCGCCGACGGAATGATCGAGGCTGTCGGCGACGTTGCTCCGCAAGATGGCGACACGGTTGTTGATGCCAAAGGTAAATTGGTAACGCCCGGTATTGTCGATTTTGGCGTTTTTGCGATCGATAAACCTGCATGTCATTTTGGCGGCATTACGCGCGTGGCAGTGATGCCCGATCAAAGCCCGCCGCTGGATTATCCGTCACGTGTGCAGCTGGTCGCGCAAAGCGGTAAGCCGGATTTGTGGGTTCATCCACTCGCGGCTGCGACGAAAGATCTTGCCGGAGCCGAGCTGGCCGAAATCGGGCTGATGCGCGATTCCGGTGCGCGCGGTGTGGCAACAGGTCGCGGCTGGATCGCAGATTCGGGCGCAATGCTGCGTCTGCTGCAATATGCCGCGATGCTGGAGATGACGGTCACGAGCCATGCGGAAGATAGCGGAATTGCAGGCAATGCTGCCGCTACTTCGGGTGACATGGCGACACGGCTGGGCCTGCCCAATGCGCCTGCAGAAGCAGAGGCATTGGCGGTATCACGCGACATTATGCTGGCTGAGATGGCCGGTGCCCGGCTGCATTTGCGGCAGGTTACGACCAGAGCATCGCTGGACATTGTGCGCGCAGCGAAGGCGCGGGGCGTGCAGGTAACTGCGGGGGTTACCCCGGCGCATTTCATGCTGTCCGATCTGGCAACGGCGGAGTTTCGCACCTTTGCGCGCCTGTCACCTCCGCTGCGGTGCGAGGATGACCGGCAGGCGGTAATCGCAGCAATCGGTGATGGCACGATTGATGTGATTGCGTCCGGGCACGATCCGCGCGGGCCGGAGGATAAACGCCTACCATTTGCAGATGCCGAACCGGGCATGGCTGGTGCAGACACACTGCTCGCGATGACGCTTACGCTTGTTCGCGACGAAGTGATCGATTTGCCGCGCGCGTTCCAATTACTCGCAGCATCACCGGCACGGCTGCTGGGTGTAAATTGCGGCACGCTGGAAGTCGGGGCCGAGGCCGATCTGTGCATTGTCGATGCGGAAAAGCCATGGATTATCGATTCCGGGCAAAGCGCTGCATCAGCCGGAAACACGCCCTTTGACGGGCAGCCGGCTCAAGGCCGCGCGCTGGCAGTTTTCAAAGGCGGAGCTTCGGTTACCGCTTAATCGGGAAACGTCTGCCGTAAGTCAGGCAGCGCCACAGCCATTCAAGCGGACCATAGCGGTAGCGTTCCAGCCACGGCTTTGACCATAGCAGCATAAGCGCCCAAGTGCCGAGCACGACCAGATAGAGCTGCGGACGCGTGAGTTCTCCGAACAGGCCAAATCCCCATCCATGAAACACGATTATCATGACCAGCGATGTCCCGAGGTAATTGGTGAATGCCATGCGTCCTGCTGCGCTTAGTCGCTGGCCCAGCCATCCTGTCATGCGGGGTGCCCATTGTGCGAGCAGCGCGATCAGCCCGAGTGCCATTATGAGGCGCGGGATAGGTGCGGCCCCGACGAATGCGGCAAGCGTTCCATAATAGGTGAAGCCGGTATCAGCCGCCCACAGCGCAATCAGATAAGTCAGCCCGCCGCCGACAATTAGTCCGGCCCATCCCCAGAACCGCTGGCTTTTCCGGTTAAACTGTCCGGTGAACAAACCCATCCTGTACAGCGCCATGCCGATGAGCATTAGCGGCAGCATTTCAAACCCGAACAGGCCAGTGGTGGCAAAAACATCAAATGAGTGCTCGGAAAAATTGTGGCGCACATAGCCAAAATAATCGCCGCTCGTGATTATGGCAGTTTCGATCTTATCGTCGGCCGTTGCCTCTTTAACGCCCTCATCCAAACTTTTGCTGAGCTCAACCATCTCCGGTGACTGGCCGAAGGGCGTGTCTGCAATGAAATGTAGTGGGAGCATCATCGCGGCGTAGAGAATAGCGCCCGCAACATAGCCGCAAATGCCGAACATGAGCTGGGTCTTCGCTTTGATCTTCACAAATATCAGAGCAATCAGCCCGACCAGCGCATAGGATGTCAGTATGTCACCCTTCCACAGCAGGAAGTAGTGAAGCAGACCAAAAAGCATCAGGAACAGCAAACGGCGCACTTGCAGTTTGCGCGTCGCGCCGCGCGCCCATGCTTTTTCCATAAACAGCATCATGCCCGCGCCAAACAACAGCGTGAATAGCGCGCGCATTTTCCCGTCGATCAGGACGAATTGCGCAATCCATAGTTTTTCGGACGTGCTGCCGTGATCGGTCAGGAATGCTTCCGGCCACATATAGGCGGAGAAGGGCTGACCGAACGCCACGATATTTGCGGCAAGAATTCCCAGCACCGCGATGCCGCGGATCAGGTCAAGGCTGGAGATACGATCCCCTCCGGCGGTAACCGGTGCAACTGTATCAGGTGCTGCGAACCCCGTTTCCGGGGGCGCATTATCTTTAACTTCGCTGACCATCAAACCTCACTCCTCGCGGCCTGCCTAGCAGCACCTGGGAGCATCGGACATCGAAAAAGCGTAGTTTAGCCCGAAAGGATCTACCGCGTCACGAGGCAGTTTTGGCCGCCGCGCTTGAGCGAATTACACGCATTTTGTGCGGCCGACCTGCTGGGGAACCCGCCTGCCTGCAACCGTACCAGATTGCCTGCCGGAACGACCAGCTTTTGCTTGCCCGAAAGGGCAGCTTTGCCAGACAGGCGGGACCACAGACGGTCTGCATTTTTGCGCACCCCGAACGCGCCAAGCTGGACACGCCACGGACCTGACGAAGTAGCGGCCCGTGAAGGTCGCCGGACTGGCGGTTTGGCCGCTGGTTTCGGCGTGCGCGTGGCTGCCGCAGTGCGCACAGGAGCCGGTGCCGGAATTGCTGAACCGGTCCGCGCGAAATCTGCACCGGCAACAGCCGGGCTTTCCGTACCAGTAACGCGCGCAGCCTCTTGCACGGCGGTTTGTGCCGCTGCCACTGATGGCGGAACAGTAGTTGTTTGGATCGGCCGCGGCACGCGAGTGGCCGAACTTGGCAGCGGTCGTGCTGATGGCGGTGCGCTGGCCTGACGTGAAGGGCGCGCTGCATTGTTGAGGTCAGCGCCGACAGCCAGATTTTCCGATGCGCGCTGCTGGGCGAAGCGGGTCGCTGCTTCGCGTTTGAGCTTTTGCGCCAGAACTTGCGCTTCTTGACGTTGCTCCAACGGAATGAAGTCATCCATCTGCGCCAGTGCGGGTTTGGCGTGTTGATAATTTGCGGCGTTCGACAAAGTCATCAGCGCATATGCACGCACCCAGTCTTTCTTGACGAGATCGCCGTTAAAATGGCCGATGCCGATCAGATATTGCGCCCATGGATTGCCGCGTTCCGCAGCAGCCATTACATAAGGCATCGCTTCTTCGCGGCGGCCGCTTTGGAACAGGAGCAAGCCATAATTATCGGTCGCGCGGATATGCCCTTGGGCTGCGGCTTTGGCGAGCAGGATTTCAGCCTGTTTTTCGTTCTTCGCCACGCCTTTACCCTGCCGGTATGCCTGCGCCATATTATATTGCGCATCGGCATTGCCCGCTGCGGCAAGATCGCGCCATTCGCGCACTGCACGGGTATAATCGCCCCGCTGCCATGCTTCATAGCCAGCGGTCAGCTCCGCTGCGGCCGGAACGGCCTGCGTAAACATCATGGCGGCTGCCATACAAATCAAAGCGCGTTTAAACTTCATAAGCTCGTGCGAACCCTTTTAATCCCGCCATACAACATATTAGGCGTGCAGCCCTTATAGTGAACAGAGCGTTAGCAAAGAGTTTCCACCTCGTCGCTATCGCAAAATAAAGATCGTCTGCCTCCGTTCAAACCGTTCCGCGGCTTGATAGCCAAGCTGATTGGACCTTGTTTTTCTTCAATAGCCGAGAACGACGTTAACTCAAAATTAGGGGTAGTCTGCGATTTCAGTGCCGGAACCGCATTTGGGCGGTGTGTTTAACGGATTCAGGGGGACCAGACCTTGCGAGTACTGGCATTGGCATCGCAAAAGGGTGGATCAGGTAAGACCACGCTTTCAGGACATCTGGCAGTTCAGGCGCAACGCGCCGGAGCAGGGCCGGTCGTATTGATCGACATCGATCCGCAAGGTTCGCTGGCTGATTGGTGGAACGAACGCGAGGCGGAATATCCAGCTTTTGCGCAAACAACCGTCGCTCGGCTTGCCAGTGATTTGCAGGTTCTGCGTCAGCAGGGCTTCAAACTGGCCGTGATTGATACGCCGCCGGCCATCACCATGGCTATCCAGTCGGTGATTAGCGTTGCCGAACTGATCGTAGTGCCAACCCGGCCGAGCCCGCATGATTTGCGTGCTGTAGGGGCAACGGTTGATCTGTGCGAACGCGCAGGCAAGCCGCTGGTATTCGTGGTCAATGCCGCCACGCCAAAAGCCAAAATTACATCGGAAGCAGCTGTCGCATTGTCGCAGCACGGCACTGTTGCGCCGATCACGCTTCACCACCGTACAGACTTTGCAGCCTCTATGATTGACGGCCGCACAGTCATG
This sequence comes from Sphingomonadaceae bacterium, assembly GCA_020630295.1. Lineage (GTDB taxonomy): Bacteria > Pseudomonadota > Alphaproteobacteria > Sphingomonadales > Sphingomonadaceae > Pontixanthobacter. Next base: position 15,656 of record JAHDBR010000026.1, on the reverse strand, counting down.
GAAGTGGACCCGCAAAGCCGCAGTGCAGCGGAAGTGACCGCGCTGTGGAATTATATGGCTGACCGTTTGGAAAAGAACTTCCGCCGTACCGTCTTCGCAGCACCAGGGTCCGTATCCCAGGTTGCACCATCCCATCGTCCCGCAGGTGGCTTCGGCCGCCGCGTTGCCCAGTGATCATACGCGTGATCCGGGTCCAATAACGTAGCGCGGGAGAAACCGACATGAACGAATCAAATTTTGCATCGCTGGGGCCGACCCTGCTGGCACGTAAAGGCGGCGCCAAGCCGGCCATGCGGCCGCAAGTCAGCCCAATCCCGGGTGCTTCCGGAAATGGGGTCTCCAGCCTCGATGATCTGGGGTGGAACGACATGGGCGAAGATGCTGAAACCCAGCATGATTCCAAAGTTCTTCAACTGACACCTGAGCCTGCCAATCCCGAAGCTGCTGCCGAAGCGACCGCTCTGGCGGCTGAGGCGGATGCCGCACTGACCAATGTTCCGGCCAAAAAACCGGAAGTCCTGCGCCAGCGCGAGACGATCGCCAAACAAATTGAAGCGCCGCAAGCCAAGCCTGCGCCGGCTGCAGTTAAGGCTGCAACTTCACCTGAAGTGCCGGTTGAAGCGCCAGTTGAGGCAGCTGCGCCAAAACGCCGTCGCCGTTCGGCGCTGGCCCGCGGCAAACGCGCTGCTTTCACATTGCGTCTCGACGCGGATCGCCACCTCAAATTGCGGCTGGCCTGCACATTGCGCAACCACAGCGCACAGCAGATCGTGACCGAAGCTCTCGACCAATTCCTGGGCACTATGCCCGATGTAGAATCGCTTGCCCGCCAAGCGAAGACTTCCGACTGAAACTAGGGGACGGATAATGCCGAAGATCGCCAACCAAAATCGCGCCATCATGCTCGCTGTGACTACCGCACTGGCGACGACCGCGCTGGGCGGATGCACTGCGAAAGTAGCTGCACCAGCTGATTTCTCGGCAAGTAAAGCGCAAGCCGCGATCATGAAGGGCAAGACCAACAAGGCTGTTGTCCATGCTGAAGAGGCTGTGCTCGCACAGCCGCGCAACTCCGCTTATCGCGCAATGCTTGGCGCGGTATATATGGAAGCAGGCCGTTTTCAGTCTGCTGCTACCAGTTTCAAAGACGCCATGGCGCTGGGCGATAACAGCCCGCGTACTGCGCTCAGCTACGCGCTGGCTGAGATCGCAACCGGCAATACCGCCGTCGCCCGGGCAGTGCTCGATGACTGGCGTGACCAAATCAATCCGGCAGATTTGGGTCTGGCATTCGCTCTGGCAGGCGATCCCGCTCAAGGGGTCCACGTTCTTGGCAACGCAGTTCGCACCGGTCAAAACACGGCAAAAGTTCGCCAGAACTTGGCATATGCTTACGCGCTGAAAGGCGATTGGCGTTCTGCCCGTTTGATGGCAGCAGAAGATGTTCCTGCCAACGAGATTAACGACCGTATTGCGGAATGGGCGGCGACAGCTGCACCAGCGCAAAATCATGCACGAGTAGCGAATTTGCTCGGTGTGCCTTTCACCGGCGATACCGGGCAGCCGGCAATGCTGGCCTTGTCAAATCATTCATCGACAGAGCAATTGGCGGCTGAAGCGTCCGGGCTGGTTCCGGCACCTGCAGCACCAGCGGTTGCCCAAGCGCCGGTTGCTCCTGCTCCGGTAGCTGTCGCTGCTGCACCGACTTATGAACTCCCACCGATCGGCGGTGAACTGCCAGCCGTGCAGGAAAGACCGGCCGAAGCAGTCGCCGCCTATGCGGCATCGCCGGTGGCAAAACCGAAAGACTTTGCGGACGCATTCTCTGCCGACGCACCTTCAGGCGCAAGTCTGGCGCAGGTAACGGAAAGCGCCGTCAAGTTTGTTTCCAATCCGGTTGTACAAAAAGCTCCAGCCCGTTTCGGTGCTGAAGCCAAGCCAACTCCGCGTGCTGAAGCCCGCGCCGCAGCGAAAGCTCAAGGGCGCGATGCACTGGCAGGTGAACATCTGATCCAGCTGGGCTCATTCTCCAGCGAAGCTGGCGCACGCCGGGCGTGGGGCATCTACGCGAAACAATATCCGCAGCTTGGCCAATATGACATGGTCATCACCAAAGCGGTTGTTCGCGGCAAAACATACTATCGTGTGTCAGCCGGCGGTTTCCAGCGAGCGAGTGCAGAATCAATGTGCTCGGCCGTGAAATCGGGTAAGCAGGGCTGCATCACTTGGGCGGCAAACAGGCCGCTTCCAGGTGCGGTTGATCGCGGTGTCCGCATGGCTGCCCGATAATACCAGCAAATAATTTAGGCCTTTCAGCCAAACGAATGCCCTTCCCTAATGGGGAGGGCATTTCTTTTTGCGAATTGATCGCAATTAACTTGCTATTGCGAATAAGTCGCATTACCAAAGGGAGCGAATCAACAGGAGTTCGCCCTTTTGTACATCTGTATCTGCAATGCCATCCGCGAAACCGACCTTCGCCGCGCTGCGTGCAAGAATGGCGGCGATGCAGAGGCTGTGTACGCGGCCATGGGAAAGCGCCCTAATTGCGGGCAATGTCTTGAAGATGCCAATCTGATTGTCGATGAAGAGCGCGAAATGGCGCTCATGCCAGCTTACGCAGAGTAAGTTTTCTAATAACGCAAATCACTCGCAACTGGCGGAATTCCGCCATTTTTTGACTGTTGGCGCTTGCCAATCAGCTGCTTGTAAGCGCATATATCCCGCAACATCTATTGCAGGAGAATTGCCGTGAAGGGCGACGCGAAAGTCATCGAATTTTTGAACAAGGCGCTCACTAACGAGCTGACCGCGATTAATCAGTACTGGCTGCACTACCGCGTGCTGGATGATTGGGGTGTGACCAAACTTGCCGAGTATGAACGCCACGAATCAATCGACGAGATGAAGCACGCCGATCAACTGGCCGAACGAATCCTGTTCCTGAACGGCCTGCCAAATTTTCAGGCGCTGCATAAGTTGAAAGTTGGCGAGACAGTCGAAGAGATTCTCAAAGCTGATCTGGCGGTCGAACATGAAGCGATCCCGCTGCTGATTGATGCCATTGAATATTGCGAAACCGCGCGCGATTATGTGACCCGTGATTTGTTCGCCAGCATTCTTGCAAGCGAGGAGGAGCACGTCGATTTTCTGGAAACTCAGTTCGATATGATCGAACGCATGGGCCTGGAAAATTACGTTCAGTTGCAAAGCCAGGCAGCGGGCGAGGGCGAGGGCGGATAAAAATAGCCCGACACGGGCTCGAGCCGGCTAGTACTTTTTACGCTCTTCTTTGTTGGCCTGCTGGCGGATGTGATACGGGTTCTTCGGGCTTTTCATCCCAATACGTACCGGAACGGCGTCAAAGGCGAGATGCTTGCGCATACTGTTCACCAGATAGCGTTCATAGCTGGTCGGAAGCATTTCCAGACGGGTGCCGAAAATCATGAATCGCGGCGGGCGCGTGCCGATTTGCGTGATATAGCGCAGCTTGATCCGCTTCCCTTTCGGCGCAGGCGGCGGGTTGGCGTTCAGGCAATCGTCAAACCACCGGTTCAGCGCGGCGGTGGGTACGCGCTTGGACCAGTTCGCGCGCAGTTCGAAAGCGGCTTTTAGCATCGGATCCAGCCCTTTGCCGGTTTTCGCCGATACTGCGAATAAGGGCACGCCGCGGACTTGCGAAAGACCCTCATTCAACGCCTCGCGGATGCCGTTAAACAGGCTGGACGCATTTTCGGCGACATCCCATTTATTGATCGCAATCATCAGCGCGCGCCCTTCTTGCAGGCACATATCGGCAATTTTCAGATCCTGATGCTCCAGCCCCTTCGTGGCATCAAGCAGCAGGACCACGACCTCCGCAAAATCGATGGCGTGGCGTGCATCGCTCACTGCCATACGCTCCAGCTTTTCGGTGACCTTGGCTTTCTTGCGCATCCCTGCAGTATCGATCAGCCGGATGTCGCGGACTTCGCCGTTTTCGGGATCGGTCCATTGCCAGTCGATCGCGATAGAATCGCGGGTAATGCCTGCCTCGGGGCCGGTGAGCAGGCGGTTCTCGCCCAGCAGCCGGTTAATCAGAGTGGATTTACCCGCATTTGGACGGCCAACGATGGCGAGCTTCATGGGCCCTTCCATATCGTCGAAAGTCTCTTCGTAGATTTCGCCGGCTTCATCGGCGGCATCGCGCGCTTCCTGCGTTGCGGCGGCTTTCGCAGCGGCGGCTTCTGCTTCCTCTGCCTCGATGCGTGCTTCGCTGTCTCCGATAATCGGCCACAGCGCGCCGAACAGATCGGCAATGCCTTCGCCATGCTCGGCGGAAACCGGAACCGGATCGCCGAAGCCCAAAGCATAGCTTTCATAGATGCCGGATTCGGCGGCTTTACCTTCCGCTTTATTGCACACCATAACGACTGGCACCTTCTGGCTTCGTAGCCAGAGTGCAATTTCTTCATCCAGCGTGGTCACGCCCGCGCGTGCGTCAATCACCATCATTGCAGCATCTGCGCCGACCAGACTGACCTCAGTCTGTTGGCGCATTCTGCCCGGCAGCGTGTCCGGATCGTCATCTTCCCAGCCCGCAGTATCGACGACCGTAAATTTCAGTCCGGCAATCTCTGCATCGCCTGCGCGGCGGTCACGCGTAACGCCGGGCTGATCGTCAACCAGCGCCAGCTTTTTACCGACCAAACGGTTGAATAGCGTGCTTTTGCCGACGTTAGGACGGCCTATGATGATAACTTGCGGTAGCATGATGCGGCGCAGGTGGCCCTTAATGCGCGGCTTGGCAAGGTTTGTAAGTGAAATGTATCACGTGGTAAATTGGTGTTAACCCTACTCCGCAGGAGGACTGCAACCCTAATGTCGCATTAGGGAAGAATGATACACCAGGTTACAAAGATTGCCGCGCTTCTTGCGCTTTCCGTCTCCGCTCCTGTCATGGCGACTTCGTCTGACAGTTTTCGCGCAGGCGGCGGTGCCAGTCAGCAACGCGAGCTGCCACCATATTTGCAATGCGTCCCGTACGCCCGGCAGCAGTCGGGCATCCAGATTTACGGTGATGCGCACACATGGTGGGGTAAGGCAAAGGGCGTGTACAAGCGCGGGCAAAAACCGCGCGTGGGCGCTGTGATGGCATTCCGCCCGCACCGTAATATGCGCCTTGGTCATGTTGCTGCGGTTAGCCGGGTGGTCGACAGCCGTACGGTTCTGCTCCGGCATTCCAACTGGTCACCGATTAATGGCCGCCGCGGTCAAATCGAAAATGACGTGAAGGCGATTGACGTTTCACCAAACAATGACTGGAGCCAAGTGCGCGTGTGGTATCACCCGCTCCAGGGGCTGGGTAAAACCGCATGGCCGATCCACGGGTTCATTTACACCGACAAGGCAACAAAGTTTGACGCGCCGCTGCGTGTTGCTGCGGCCAAGCCATCGGTTCCGGTCGCTAAAGCACAATCTTCTAAGGCATTCCTGAGCGCGTTTGCACCGGCGAAGCGAGCCCCGGCGCGCCAAAATGTCGCCGCGCCAAAGAAAACGCGCGTTTCAGTGGCGTTCGCAGATTTGCTTCAAAAATAAGCGGGCCGCGTTCGGGCCTGCTATCAGGCGCGATCAGGCTTTGGCGACAGGCGGGCTGTCACCAAGGTCTTCATACCATGCTTCCACAGGGCCGTTGAGCTTGATTGTGAGGGGGTTGCCCTTGCGGTCCATTGTCTTGCCAGCTTGCACCTTTACCCAACCTTCGGAAATGCAATATTCCTCGATATTGGTGCGCTCGGTACCTTTGAAGCGGATGCCGATCCCGCGCTGCAATTTTTCACCGTCGAACCACTTGCTCCGCGGATTCACGGAAATGTGATCGGGCGGCACATCCGCGCCGGATGTGGTTTCGGTCGCGCCTTTGGTTTCCGGCGTTTCGGGCTTTTCTGCATCAGTCATGCGCGCCCTGTAGTAAGCTGCTGCCGGGCAATCAAGATTTTGCTGCGCTTATTCTGCGGTCGTGCGGACGTTCCGTGCTTGCCCTTTCGCGCGGGGCCTTTTAAGGGCGCACCCTTGCTCGCGAGTTACAGACTCGTGCGGCTCCGTTCGAGTTGCGGGCGTGGCGGAATTGGTAGACGCGCTGGTTTTAGGTACCAGTATCTTACGATGTGGGGGTTCGAGTCCCTTCGCCCGCACCAGAACAGAGCACGCAACACGCGAAGAAACGAGATTTTATAAAGGTTTAAGTAGCAACCATGCAAATCAAAGAGACCACCAACGAAGGCCTCAAGCGCGCCTATACAGTGACAATTCCGGCCGCAGATATTGCCAGCCGCGTCGATGCTGAAATCAAGAAGGTTGCGCCGCAAGTGAAAATGCCCGGTTTCCGGCCCGGCAAAGTTCCTGCGAATCTGGTCAAGAAAATGCATGGCGAGCAATTGCACGCCCAAACGATGAACGATGTTATTCGCGAATCGGTCGACGAAGTGATGCGTGAAAAGGCGCTTCGCCCCGCGATGCAACCTGCCATCGACCTCGAAGAAGGTTATGAAGAAGGCAAGGATGCTGTGGTCACGATTGATCTGGAAGTCCTTCCGGAAATCGAGACACCGGACATTGAAGGTCTGAAGCTGGAGCGTCTGACGGTGCCGGTAAGCGAAGATGCGGTTGAAGAATCGCTCAAAAACATCGCTGACCAGCAAAAGAGCTATAAAGACGCACCAAAGACCAAGAAGGCCGCCGATGGCGATCAGCTGATCATCGACTTCACCGGCAGCATTGACGGCGAAGAATTCGAAGGCGGCAAGGCGGAGGACGCACCGCTGGTGATCGGATCGGGTCAATTCATTCCCGGCTTTGAAGAACAGCTGACGGGCGCGAAAACGGGAGATGAGAAAACCATCACCGTGACTTTCCCGAGCGACTACCCTGCGGAACATCTCGCTGGCAAAGACGCGCAATTCGCCGTTGCGGTGAAGCAAGTGAAGGTTGAAGGCGAAACCAAGCTGGATGACGATTTTGCGTCTGCACTGGGCCTCGACAGCCTCGACAAGCTGAAAGAGCTTCTCAAAGGCCAGCTTGAGCAGGAAACCAACGGCCTGACCCGCACCCAAATGAAGCGCCAGCTGCTCGACAAGCTCGCAGCAGGCCACGATTTCGCCGTACCTGAAAAAATGGTCGACGCCGAATTCGAACAAATCTGGGCACAATTGCAGCAGGAAGCCGCCAAGGATGAAGATCCTGAAGCCGCGCAAAAAGAAATCGAATCTGAAAAAGACGATTATCGCAACATTGCCGAGCGCCGCGTGCGCCTTGGACTGCTACTGAGCGAAATCGGCCAAAAGAACGGCGTCGAAGTCAGCCAGCAAGAAATGAACATGCTGATCCAGCAAGCGGCTCAGCAATATCGCGAAGAAGATCGCGAGCGTTTCATGCAATATGTGCAGCAGGAACCGATGGCAGCAGCCCAGCTGCGCGCACCCTTGTACGAAGACAAGGTTGTCGACTTCCTGTTTGACAAGGCTGAAGTGACCGAGCGCGAAGTGACCAAGGAAGAACTCGAAGCCGCGATCGAAGCGGACGAGGAAGCCGAGGAAGCAGCAGCGAAGAAACCGGCCGCCAAGAAAAAGGCACCTGCCAAGAAGGCTGCAGCTAAGAAAGCCGCTCCTAAAAAGGAAGAAGCTAAAAAAGCGCCAGCGAAAAAAGCTGCGGCCAAGAAGTCTGATGACAAGCCTGCAGCCAAAAAAGCTCCTGCTAAGAAAGCGGCGGCGAAAAAGCCTGCTGCCAAGAAGGCACCGGCAAAGAAGGCTGCTCCTAAAAAGAAGTAAGCTTTACCCGTTATCAAAAAAGGGCGGGGCGCATCCGGTGCGCTCCGCCCTTTTTGTATTCGGCAGTCAGGCGCGACAGCTTATTCTGCGGCTGGCGCTTTCCAACGGGTGAAACCCGGCTGCGGTAATGCTGCACTGCGTACGCGTTCATAAGCGGCGCCCAGTTTCAGCACATCGTGATCGGCCCATTTCGCGCCAAAGAAGCTGATACCGACCGGCAGTCCCTCTACTGCGCCCATAGGCACTGTTAAATGCGGATAACCTGCAATTGCCGCCGGGCTGCCAAACCCGATACTGCCATTAAACTGGTCACCCAGAACCAGATCGCTCATCCACGCAGGCCCGCGTGTCGGCGCTGTCAGGAATTGCACATCATGTTTCGCCAGCAGCATATCCAGCGTTTCCGCACCCGCTATGCGAACAGCATTCTCACGCGCTTTCTCATATGCTTCGCGGTCAGTGGTTGTTTCGGCAAGTTCAAACAAATCCTGCCCAAACCAGCGCATTTCCATGTCCGCATTGGCGCTGTTGAAAGCGATCAAATCCGCAAGGCTGCGCGGCATATTCTCGCCGGGAAGAGAGCGTAGATATTTGCCCATCTCTTCGCGCAATTCGAACATCAGCACGGTGAAGCTGTCTTGGTAAATCGCCGTGTTTACGTCGAACTCAATGTCGACCAGTACTGCGCCGGCTTTCTCCATATCCGCCAAGGCGGCCTCGAATTCTTCGCGCACCTGTGCATTGCTGCCAATCTGGTTGCGCATGACACCGATGCGCACTCCAGCAAGCGAATAGGAGGCCAGACCTGCGGTAAAATCTGCCGTGCGGTTCGGCACGGTTAAAGTGACTGGGTCGTCAGCGTCCTCCCCCGCCATTGCCGTAAGCAGCCGCGCAGCGCGCTTGACGTCGACCGTCATCGGCCCGGCTGTATCTTGGGTGCTGCTGATCGGCACAATATGGGTCCGGCTGACAATGCCCACGCTTGGTTTAAAGCCGACGATGCCGTTGATGCTGGCCGGACAGGTAATCGATCCGTTAGTCTCCGTGCCAATTGCACCCCATGCAAATCCGGCTGCCACCGCCGCACCGCTGCCGGAAGACGATCCGCAACTGTTGCGGTCAATCGCGTGCGGGTTGCGCGTCAATCCGCCTATGCCGCTCCACCCGCTTGTCGAATTATTGTCTCTGATATTTGCCCATTCAGACAGGTTGGTTTTGCCCAAGATGACACCGCCTGACTTGCGGATATTGGCAATCAGCGGCGCGTCACGGCCAGTGCGGTTGTCTTTCAAAGCCAGACTTCCTGCAGTGGTTGGCAATTCGCGCGTCTCGATATTGTCTTTCACCAAGATCGTTAGCCCGCTTAGCGGCAGGCCCGCTCGCTCTGCAGCCATGGCCTGCGCCGGAGCGTCCGGATTGACCGCGATAACAGCGTTTAGCTGGGGGCCGGCATCATCGAGTTGGGCAATCCGTTCGAGTTGCTGCTGGGCTGCGATCTGGGCTAGGCTCATGCGCGGCATCAGGTTTGAATCGATCGGCCTTTCCAACATAGGAGATCGTTTCTGCGCAGATGCCCCGTCTTCCGCGGCTGCTGATCCAGCAAAGGCGTATCCTCCAACCGCAATAGCGGCGGCAGCAAGGGCGACAGTTTTTCGGGCGGTAGCGGGCTGTTTTCTAAACATGCTCTGAACAGTGCCATGATTTGCCTCAATCGCAAGCCTTTGCCCCGTCCGGCTATCGTTTCTCGGCTGTTAACGAATTTGCGCTAGCGCGTATCAGCACAGGACTGCGCCTCGCGAACGCTTGCATATACAGGCGAAAGTGCTTGCTGGCAGTCCGCGAGGAAGAAATTAGCAGGAAAGCGCAAATCAATGTCCGACGTTGCCGCACCGCGTAAGCATTATCATGACATCGATGGTGCACGTTCAGTTTTGATGTTCCTGTCAGTGGCGCTTCATGCCGGGACGGTGTACGCGCCTGCGCGTCCGTGGATCACCGCCAATACAGCGCGGCATGAATTCTTCGACTGGCTGATTTTCGGCTTCCACCTGTTTGTTACCCCGACGTTTTTCTTTGTTGGCGGGTTCTTCGCGGTGCTTTTGCTGTCTCGCCGCACAGTGGGCGATTTTATGATGAACCGGCTTCTGCGCACTGGTGTGCCGCTGGTCACCATCGCTCTGACGCTAAACATGATCGAGCACTATTACCGTTATGTCGATATAGGCGGCACAGCCAGCTTTACCGGCTGGATTGGTAGCGCCGAATTTGTCGAGGTCTGGAGCAGCGGCGTATGGGCGCTGCATCTGTGGTTCCTGGTCAGTCTGATACCGATGTTTCTGCTGGCGGCGATTGTTCAGGCGGCGCTGCCGAAAGATTCGCGGTTACGGTCTGGCTCGGTCGAACTTAGCGACAAGCTGGCACTTTGGTTCCGTTCCAGCGCGGCATTTGCGATCTTCCTGTTGCTGCTCGCCTTTGCGAACACAGCGAATTATATGGTGGCCAGCCAAGTGCCTGGTGCGTATGAATTGATCTTTCCGGGTTTTCAGGCCTGGTACAAGCTAGTCAGCGAGTTCCCTTTCTTTGTGATCGGCGTGATGGCGGCCTTGTCGCCAGCATTCCTTGCCACGCTGGTCAAATGGCGCAGCTGGATGCCGTTTGCAGCGGCTGCTGCCCTGTACTTCCAGCCTTATGCGAACCCTGATCAGGGGTTGTTGGAAAGCGTGATTATGCTGTTCCTAAACCAGCTCGCAATTTGGACACTGGTGCTGTTCATCCTGCAATTCTTCCACCGTTTCTTCCTAGATGGCGGGCCTAAAACGGCATGGCTCGCTGATTGCGCGTTATCGATGTATTTGTTCCATCACTGCCTTGTCTATATTTACGGGCGGATGCTGGTCGGTGTGGAATGGAACATCGCGCTGGAATTCACTGTGTTGACGGTGGCTGCAGCGGGTACAGTGATCTTCATCCATGAATATATCGTCCGCCGCATTGGCTGGGCCCGTCTGCTGTTCAATGGCAAGACTGACATTAAGGCCATTCGCGCGAAACGTGCGGCAAAGGCTGAAGGCGTGAGCGCTCCGGCCGCAAAACCCCGGCAGAGCGGCGCTTTGGGCTAAAATCTAGCGCATTGGGCCAGTACATTGGGCCAGCGCATTGGGCCAGAACATTGGGCCAATCTGCGAAAACCGGGAATTTAGAAATTGCCCGATACGCTGAAGCGGAAAATGGGGCCGATGCGCAGGTTTCTGTCCTCGATAAACGCGATTTGCCCATCGGTGCGCGGTCCGTCAAAAACGGTACGGATGGTCCGTTCCCTGCCGCCAAGGATGTTGGCGTAAATCGCCCGAACGGTCAGGCCGAATATATCCTTATGTTCGACAAAAACATTGGCGAAGGTTGGCCCTTCAAAATCGCGCCTTACCTCCGAGAGCCGGAATGACGGCTCCCGATGGTTATAGCGCAGCCCTGCGCCATACGCGAAATTGCTGCGCGGAATGTCGTGACGAAAGTCGAATGCCAATTCGCGATCATTCGCATTCGAGACTTCACGGTTCAGCCCGGTCAGCGGATCGCGAACGGCGCTGGAGAAAAGTTCAACTTCTAAATCCAGCTGCGCGCCGGAGAGTCCCAGCGTATCGAGACGCAGGGTGGTGTTCCAATCCAGAGAGGTGGTTTTCGCGCTCGGGATATTGCCGCGCGATTCTCCTCCGTTGGCGAGCGGGATGACATCGATGTAATCTTCGATCCAACGCTGCTCAACCGACAGGGTGGTCGAGCCAAGCGCGCCCAGTGCTTTATTGATCTCCAGATTGATACCCCAGCTTTGATCGGGGACAAGTTCGTTATTTCCGGCATCGTCATTGCCGTCATCGAGCGAGACGCGGGCCAGGAAATCGCCAAAGGACAGCTGCCCGACCTGACGCAAAACCTCGAGCGAGATATCGAGATCGTCCTGCGGCTTCCATGCCAGAGAAAGTGAACCCTTGGGCCGCTGGAAACTGCGCGAATTTGCCGCGACACCGGTTTGCTGGATCTTGGAGTATTCGGCCGCCAATGTAGCTTGCAAGGCCAGTTTGGAGGTTAGCGACCTGCTGTAACTGAGGCTTGCTTCATAACGGTCCTCGGTTACGCCGCCTGTTCCTTCGGGAAAGTCGATTTCCGAAAACGTGCCATCGGGTGCGAGTTCGAACAGTCCGGAAATTCGTTCCAGACGGTTGAACGCGGCCTCTCCGGCGAGTTGCCACTCGCCGCCAAGCATGGCCCAGCCATATTCGAACCGCCCGATACGCTCGCCGTCTCCGCCGCTGCGTGTAAACCTGCTGCCGGTGGGCAGGCTGCCATCGGCGGGTGTGTCGATGATGATGTTGTCGCTCAATTCCGCGTCGTAGGATTCCAGCCCGATCAGCTTCAATGTGCCAGAGCCGAGCGGGAAGCTGATATCGCCGCTGATCTCATATTCGGGTGTGCCGCCGGAACGCAGATTTTCGCGGAAGTCATCTACGCCGCCGACAATCCGCCGCGTCTCTCCCAGCCGCCGGTTGAAGTATGACCGTTCCCAGCTAACATTTAGATTGGCGACCACATCGGCGCCAAAATCATAGCCGAAATTCCCGCTGATGCGGGGAACATCAAATGCACCGGTAAAGACCTGCGTTGTCTCTTCTATCAGATTGCCAGCACCATCACGGATGATGATCGGGCCAGTGGCGCCAAAGCGGTTATTGTTATTTTGCAGCGCAATCGTGAAGTCCAGTGCGCCGGTACTGCCTGAGACGGAGATTTCGCCGCCATACCATTCAGGATCGACCTCGGTCGTGCGAATGGCACCTTCCCATTGGAATTGTCCGCTCAAGCCTGATTTGTTGACGACGATATTGGCGACCTGACCGGTAAGGCCGGGTATATCGAGCGCGGTTCCGTCAAGTATTTCGATCCGCACGACCTTGTCGGCGGGGACCCGGCCGAGCTGGTTCTGCGCACTGTCCGATTTGCTGGCTATCCGCTCCCCATTGATCAGGACATTTTCATTGGCTTGTCCCAGACCGCGCCCGCCGTCATTTCCGCCGCCGCCTTGAATGCTGAAGCCGGGAATCTGGCTGACCATATCCAGCGCATTGCGCGGTGCGAAGCGTTCGAAATAGGCGGGTTCGAAGGTTTGGGAGGCGGAGCTGATAGCCGGCGGCACTTGCACCTCGTCCGCATCGCTTTGGCCAGTATCCGTATCCTCCAAAGTATTCCCGTCCTGCGTAGCGCCCTGCGCAGCTGCTGGCCCGTCCTGCGCAGCTGCTGGTATTGCTGCAAAAACGCACGCTCCCGCCAGCAAGGCAGGCCCCGTGCGTCCAGTAAGTTTCAGGAGGTTCATCTCAGTCCAGATCCAACATTTGCGCCCTTTGCAACATTGCGCCAAAGGCAACAGCACAGCTTCGACTGAACGGTGACTGCGCACGACGAACGGATTGGCGGCCAAAACGGTTCCGGCCATTAACTAATTTGCCCTTTATCAACGGATTATCGGACCGCATTACCCCGCGGCGCGCGGGCAAGTTGCACAAACGTTTATGTCCCTAAGGGTTAATGCCCTTGAACTCATGCAATTCAGCGCCGACATAGGTGTTCGATTTCATAGATAGAGGATTTCCATGATCGACCTTTCCGAACAGCTTGGCGACACTTACGGCACACAAGGACAATTCACCCGCGATCCGCTGACCGGTGCGCTGGTGCCGATGGTGGTCGAGCAGACGAGCCGCGGTGAACGCAGCTTTGACATTTTCAGCCGCTTGCTGCGCGAACGCATCGTGTTCGTCACCGGTCAGGTCGAAGACGGCATGGCCTCATTGATCACGGCGCAGCTTCTGTTTCTTGAGAGCGAGAACCCCTCCAAACCGATCAGCATGTACATCAATTCCCCGGGCGGTGTTGTTACGGCGGGCATGGCGATCCACGATACGATGCAATACATCAAACCGCGCGTTTCGACTGTGTGCATGGGGCAGGCCGCATCGATGGGCAGCTTCCTGCTGGCCGCGGGTGAGCCGGGTATGCGCGTTGCACTGCCGAATAGCCGTATCATGATCCACCAACCCTCGGGCGGTGCGCGCGGTATGGCCTCGGATATTGAAATTCAGGCGCGCGAGATCCTGCGGATCAAAAAGGCGATGAACGATCTGTATGTGAAGTACACTGGCAAGAAATTGTCCGAGATTGAAAAAGCCATGGACCGGGATACTTTCCTTGAAGCCGAAGAAGCGATGAAGTTCGGCCTTGTCGACAAGGTGTTCGAGACACGCCCCGAAGGCGAAGGCCCCGATTCAGACACGGACAAAGACGGCGATAAGGACAAGTCCTGAGCCGGCAAACAACTGTAACGCCCCCGGCTATGTGCCGGGGCGGGACGTTAACTGTAGCATTTCAGCAACCTTGCCCCTTCAGCTGTCCGTAATGGACTTCTGCTAGGCACTGCTGGTTGATTATCGAATATCCGGCTTTACAGTCGGACGAACCCTGTCGCTGATGTTCGGCGCGGGATTCGGGAACACGGGATATGACGAAATTGAGCGGAACCGACTCTAAAAGCACACTCTACTGCAGTTTCTGCGGCAAATCGCAGCACGAAGTGCGCAAGCTGATTGCCGGACCAACCGTGTTCATCTGCGATGAATGCGTGGAACTGTGCAACGATATTATCCGTGAAGAAACCAAGGCCGGTATCGCTGGCAAGGCGGAGGGTGATGTTCCCACTCCGATGGACATCTTCACCACGCTTAATGACTATGTCATCGGGCAAGACCGCGCAAAACGCGTTCTGTCTGTTGCGGTTCACAACCATTACAAGCGCCTGAAGCATGGCGGCAAAGCCGGTGATGTGGAACTGGCGAAATCGAACATCCTGCTCGTCGGCCCGACCGGCTGCGGTAAAACGCTGTTGGCGCAAACATTGGCGCGCACATTCGATGTGCCGTTCACGATGGCCGATGCGACCACGCTGACAGAAGCCGGATATGTCGGTGAAGATGTTGAAAACATCATTCTGAAACTGCTGCAATCGTCGGATTATAATGTCGACAAGGCGCAGCACGGCATCGTTTATATTGACGAGATCGACAAAATCACCCGCAAGGCAGAGAATCCCAGCATCACCCGTGATGTTTCCGGTGAGGGCGTTCAGCAAGCTCTGCTGAAACTGATGGAAGGCACCACTGCCTCCGTTCCGCCGCAGGGTGGCCGCAAGCATCCGCAGCAGGAATTCCTGCAGGTGGACACCACCAACATTCTGTTTATTTGCGGCGGTGCATTCGCTGGTCTTGAAAAAGTCATCGCGGACCGCCTGCAAAAACGCAGCATCGGCTTTGGCGCCCATGTTGCCGATCCGGACAAGCGCCGGATTGGTGAATTGCTGGAAAAATGCGAGCCGGAAGATCTGCTGAAATTCGGCCTGATCCCTGAATTTGTGGGCCGTCTGCCTGTAATCGCGACCTTGCGCGATCTGGATATTGATGCGCTGGTCGAAATCCTTAGCGAGCCGAAGAACGCACTGGCAAAACAATATGCCAAGCTGTTCGAGCTGGAAGATGTCGAACTGACTTTCAACGATGATGCACTGGTTGCGATCGCTGAAAAGGCAATCGAACGGAAAACCGGCGCGCGCGGTCTGCGCTCAATCGTCGAAGGAATTCTGCTCGATACGATGTTCGATCTACCCGATATGGACGGCGTGACCGAAATCGTGATCGACAAGGACGTGGTGGAGGGCCGTAAAGACCCAATCCGCGTAGTCGGCGGCGAAAAAGCCAAGAAGGAAGAGGCGGCTTGATTGCCGCGTAAGCGCTTCCTTTTCGTGTGCGGAAA
>JAHDBR010000025.1 GCA_020630295.1 Sphingomonadaceae bacterium | reverse complement strand
GGCGGTCTGAAAGTAAAGCCGGGTGAAGTCAGCCTGGCGCATCTGGGTGTGCTGTTCCTCGATGAACTGCCGGAGTTTCAGCGCGCCGTACTCGATTCGCTGCGGCAACCGCTGGAAACGGGTAAAGTCGATGTCGCACGCGCCAATGCCCATGTGACATTTCCCGCACGGGTCCAGCTGATCGCCGCGATGAACCCGTGCCGATGCGGCCATCTTGGCGATCCGGCGCTTGCCTGTTCACGCGCACCGAAATGCGCCGCCGATTACCAGAGCAAAGTGTCCGGCCCCATGCTTGACCGGATCGATCTGCACGTGGAAGTCGATCCGGTTAGCGCCGCCGATCTGGCTTTACCTCCGCCTGCAGAAGGGAGCGCGGAAGTTGCCGCCCGCGTGGCCCGTGCCCGCGCTGTCCAGACCGCCCGTAAGGAACAGAGCGGTGCGCGGACCAACGCGGAATTGGAAGGTGACGCGCTGGAACAATTCGCAAGCCCCGATGAAGAGGGCCAGAAACTGTTACTACAGGCCGCGCAAACCATGCGCCTCTCCGCCCGCGCCTATACCCGGATGCTGCGCGTGGCGCGGACAATCGCGGATCTTTCCGGGGCGCAAAATGTGCAGCGTATCCATATTGCGGAGGCGCTAAGTTACCGCCGGCAGCCACCACGGGCGTGATCGCATGGCCCGGTTTTCGCACTATTTCCAATAGATTGGTCAAGCGAGCCAGTTCCCATTCAGCTATCTTCAGGCTAAAACGCCATCAGGAGACGCTCAATGATTGCCTGGTTCGGAAGACGCTACCTCGATCTGCTCGGGTCGATTTATATCTATAACGAGCACCGCGGTTATACGGCGATCGACCGCGTGTTGGAGGCTGTGCGCGAACGTGCGCCGGATGACACCGCTTTGATAGCCGCAATCGAGCAACACCGCGCGGACGAGCGCAAGCATTATGTCATGTTCAAACGGTGGTTTGAATTGCGCGGAACGCGGCCCATATCGGTCGACCGGACATTCGGCCATATTGACCGTTTCATCGAGATTATGTTCGGCATTCCCATCGACAAACTTGATACGGACGAAATCATCAGTCGTGACGAACTGTTTGAGCGGCTGTGCCGGGTCATCTCTCTGACCGAAAAGCGCGGCTATAAGCAGGTGGAAATCTTGCTGACCAACCGTTTCGTTCTGGGTGATCCGGCGCTGACCAAGATTTTCAAGGTGATCCACAAGGACGAGCCAAGCCATTGGGCGCCCTATGATGCGTGGCTGAAAGCAAACGCCAAACGTGAACCGAAATGGTGGGAACGCGGCGTCGACCGCTTGATACATTCAGAGCTGTTATTTCTGAAACTGCCGATCCTGTTCCTCAATCCTTTCAGTCGCCGGCGCGAGGATTGGGCGGATGAACAGGAAACAGATGCGGATCGTTACAATGGCCGTCCAAGATTAGCGGGCACCTAAAGGCGTAATTTGATGCCGGACAGCATCCAGACTGGGCAGCCGGGGCAGCCGCAACCGGCCGATACGCCCGCGCCGACGGGCAGCCTGCTAGACCGGCTTTTCAAACCCCATGTCGCATGGATGCTGGTGCGCAATACCGTGGTCAGCAGCGGGACATTCCTGATCGGGCTCGCCGTGCTGTGGCTGCTCGTGGAATTTGCCGGGGTGAACAAGGTAATCGCCGCAGGCCTCAGCTTCATCGTGTCCAACGCCGTACATTACATATTCGGGCGTTTATGGATTTACCGCGGAACGGAGCGCGCCGTCACGGCAGGTCTGGTGCTTTTTCTTATCAACGGATTGGTCGGACTTGTGCTGACTATGGCGCTGTTTGCCGCCCTGATTGAATTCACGCCGATAAATTATCTGGTGGCGCGGGTGATCGTATCGGTGATCGCCGGTCTGGTCATGTTTGTGCTGAACGCAGTGTGGAATTTCCGCCGCGTCTGAAGCGGATCAGCCGTTTGCGGCTATCTTCGCAGATTGGGCTTGGTCACGAAGTTCAGGATTGCCGGGCGGAATATCACCCATAGCAGCCACCGAACCGTCTGCGCGAATCCCCAGCGCATCGCGCGCTACAAGGTGTAAATCCTGATGGCTCAACTGGCGGCCATCATGGGCGAGAATGGCGACCGGGCCGATAGGCAAGCGGTCCTGTTCGTCCACCAGCACCGGATTTTCGGTCATTTCGCCGCCATATTTCTGGCCCCATTGGCGCAGGGCAATCATGGCTGGCAGAAGATCGAACCCTTTCGCGGTCAACCGGTATTCGATCCGCCGCTTGTCATCGGCACAAGGTTCGCGGTTTAGAATACCATGCTCAACCAGCCGGGCCAGCCGGTTTGAAAGGATGTTCCGCGCAATACCGAGTTCAGTCAGGAACTCTTCAAAATGGTGCAGCCCGTTAAAGCTCGCGCGCAGGATCATGAAAGACCAACGTTCGCCCATGACTTCCAGCGCCTCCGGCAGGCCGCAGACGGTCAGTTCTTTCAACGGTTCGCGTAGATCGCCCATAAATACCTCTTTCCCAAGCACTCTAGCGCGGTTTGTCCAGCTGCTCAAATGACAAACTGAGTTTTCAGTTGCAACTTAATTCCTATCTATGTAGGTAGCGATTCGCAACTGGTTGCTAAATGCAACGTATTTGCATTGGATTGAATTGATCAAAGGAAAGTCAGAATGTCCCTCTCCGCATCCCCCTCCCTGTTCCGCAATTTTGGCCGCAACTTTGCAGTTATCGCCATGGCATTTCTCTATACCGCTCTCACATTTGGCACGGCCCTAACCCCCTCAGCAGCCGAAGCGCGCGGCAAACCTGTATATTACACCGCCGAACTGGCGGCACCTGCAGAGGAACTCCATACAGTCGTAAACGGCGTCATCTGGCGCTGCGAAGGCACCAGTTGCATGGCCGCAAAAACAAATTCGCGCGCCGTTATTACCTGTGCCCGCCTGTCCCGCGAAATGGGCCCTGTGACCAGCTTCACCGCCAAGGGCAAAGCTCTGACCGCTGAAAAGCTGGCCAAGTGTAACGACTAATTCCCGCAATCATCCCCACCCCATCCTCTCCAGATTGGGTGAACTTTACAGCCCCTGGCGCGTCCTGCGTCGGGGGCTCTTTTCGTTGCAAGCGTAGTGACTATCCCAGCAAGCCGCGTGCGGACAGATCCTGTTCGAGCGGAGCGGCGCCAGTGAAATGATGCGTCTGCCATCCAAGATGGGCGGCGCTTTCGATATTGGCGGCATTGTCATCAATGAACAGCATTTCGGGGGCCGGATGCCCGAAACGCTTTTCCGCCAACGCAAATATCTCTGCGCCCGGTTTGATCACCTCTTCATGCCCTGACACAACAATGTCCGCGAACAGGTTCAGCACGGGCTCGGTCGGCCGGTATAGCGACCAGAAATCCGTCCCGAAATTTGTGATCGCAAAAAGCGGAATTTTGCGCACATGAAGCCGCTCAATCAATTCTGCAGTACCGGGAACACGTGCAGGAACCGTTTCCAAAAACCGCTCCCCATAGGCAGCGATAATATCTGCATAGCGCGGGAATTCCGCCTGACGCTCCGCAATCATGTCTGCAATTGGCCGGCCGCTATCATGTTGCATATGCCAGTGTTCGGTCACGACATTGGCCAAAAACCAATCCAGCTCTGCAGGATCGTCGATCAGTTTCGCAAACAGGCAGCGCATATCCCATTGGACAATCACGCGCCCGACATCGAACACCACTGCCGCAACAGAGCGCGCATCCGAGGGAGAAGGTGAAATCGGTTCAGACATACAAAAAGCCCCCGCGACTGCGGAGGCTTTGTAAACCAGCTTCACCGCAGACAAGCTGCGGTGCGCCGCGCATTAGCCCTGGCGGGCTTTGAAGCGACGGTTGGTTTTGTTGATCACATATGTGCGACCACGGCGGCGAATAACGCGGCAATCGCGGTGACGGTTTTTCAGCGACTTAAGGCTGTTACGGACTTTCATGTGTCTTCTTCCAAAAATAAAGCACCGGAGACAGTCTCCGATGCCGGAATTTCAGTGGCTCAACTAGGGAGCAGCCTGTCCAAAGTCAAGCGATTCGGGCGGAAATACGCCTGTAGGACCTAATCCTCGCCTCTGATCTCGCCAAGCTTGCGTTCCCATTGCAAAGCGTGGCCAATTATTGTGTCCAGATCGGCGTGCTGCGGCTCCCACGGTAAAGTGGACCGGATGCGTGAGGGATCGGAGATAAGCTCTCCCGGATCGCCTGCGCGGCGCGGCTGCATGGACCGGTTGATCGTCCGGTTGGTGACCCGGTCAACGGAATCGAGAACTTCAAGCACGGAGAACCCGCGACCGTATCCGCAATTCATCGTCAGCGACACATCGGGCTGCGCCATCAATTCGCGCAGCGCCAATACATGGGCGGCGGCCAGATCGGATACGTGGATATAATCCCGCACGCCGGTGCCGTCCTGCGTCTCATAATCCGTGCCAAATACAGCGACCTGATCGCGCTTGCCCAGCGCGGCCTCTACCGCAACTTTGATCAGATGCGTCGCGCCCGCAGTCGATTGACCGCTGCGGGCATCGGGATCAGCGCCCGCGACATTGAAATAACGCAGCGCGCAATAATTCAGATCATGCGCAAACGCCGTGTCCGACAGCATTTGTTCGGTCATCAGTTTCGACCAGCCATACGGGTTAATCGGGCGCTGCGGCGTATTCTCGTTCACCGGCGACGTTTCCGGAACGCCGTAAGTCGCGGCGGTGGAACTGAAAATGAAATGCGGCACGCCAGCCTTGGTCACCGCATCAATCAGCGCGCGGCTTTTGACGGTATTATTGTGATAATATTTGAGCGGATCCTCAACCGATTCAGGCACCACGACCGAACCGGCAAAATGCATCACAGCACCTTTACCCCCGCCCATGCCCTGTTCCGCAAAGATGCGCGCAAGCAGGTCGCCGTCCTCAATATCACCTTCATACAGTGTGACACCATCCGGCACCGCAAAGCGGAAACCCGTGACCAGATTGTCAATAACGGCAACAGGCCACCCGTCATCCAGCAGCGCCAGAACCGCATGGCTTCCGATATAACCGGCACCGCCGGTAACGAGGACAGGGGTTTTTTGTGAATCAGTCATAACCGCCCACTAACAGTGTTGTGAAAGTTAGTGGTTAACAGATGGCACGTTTTTGGCCATATCCTTCTCACGCAAAAAATATAACAGGGCGCACGGGGCAGGAGACGCATGATGTCAGTAACAAAAATTGCATTTGCAACACTTATCGCGGGGGCTTTGTCTGCCTGCGCGACTGCGCCGAAAGTCAGTCCGGTGGAAGTAACACGCTTTCATCAATCGGCGGCTATGTCCCAGCTTGGCAATGGCACAATCTTCATCGAAGACGCTGCGGGTCAGGAGGCTGATCCCGCTGAGATGACAGCGTTCAAATCCGCAGTGGCAGCAGAACTGATACAGCTTGGGTACCGCGAAGTGCCCCGCAGTGAAGCCTCGCAAATCGCGCAGGTCCGCTTGGACCGTTTCGTCAATGAACCAAGTCGCGGTCGCAGTCCTGTTACAGTAGGCGGAGGCGGTTCGGTCGGTTCATACGGATCAGGCGTTGGCCTGGGCATCGGCATCAATCTGGGCGGCGGGCCCCGCACTATGCTGGGCACCGATCTGGGCGTAATGATCCGTCAGGCTGATACCAATGATGTGATCTGGGAAGGCCGCGCAAATTTTACAGTAAGTGACAATTCATCTTTTGCAGATACTAGCGCCAACGCATCGGCAATTGCTGATGCTCTCTTCCGCGAATTTCCCGGCAATAACGGGGAAACAGTGGAAGTAGGGGTCGCCAAATAGAGAACGGATAGAATGAGCAACATCCATATTGATTCGAATTTCGACAGCGGAAATATCGAGGTCCTGTCGGTCGATGGTACCACTGCCCGGCTGGCAATCCGCGCCGATCATATGTCGGAATTCAAACAATGGTTCCATTTCCGCGTCAGCGGCGCTGCCGGACGCGAACTGCAATTGAAGATCACCGGTCTGGATAGCTCCGCCTATCCGCTCGGCTGGCCAAACTATAATGCGTGCGTCAGCGAAGACCGTGAATATTGGTACCGCGCGGAAACCAGTTGCGAGATGGATCAGGACGATGGCTGCCTGACCATCACGCATACTCCGGCGAGCGACATTGCCTATTTCGCATATTTTGCGCCCTATTCGATGGAGCGTCATCACGATCTGATTGCAGAATGCGCTGCCAGTGAAGGCGTGCGGTACGAACGGCTTGGCGAAAGCTTTGACAAGCAGCCGATCGATTATCTGACCATGGGCGAAGGTAAGACGCAGGTTTGGCTTACAGGCCGCCAGCACCCGGGCGAAACGCAGGCAGAATGGTGGATGGAAGGCGCGCTGGAATGCCTGACCGATCCGGCGGACACCGTAGGCCGTGTGCTGCGCCAGCGTTGCACATTCCACATCGTGCCCAATTGCAACCCTGACGGATCGCGCCGCGGCCATTTACGCACCAATGCCGTGGGCACCAATCTCAACCGTGAATGGGCAGAGCCGACCATGCAGCGATCTCCCGAAGTTGTGGCGATCCTTGCCAAGATGGACGCAACCGGTGTGGATTTTGCCATGGATGTGCACGGCGATGAAGCAATTCCCGCCGTATTCCTTGCCGGTTATGAAGGCATTCCGGGCCTGACGGACGAACATTACGAGAAGTTCACTCGCTACGAATCGATCCTGGAGCGGCGCACACCCGACTTCCAGACCGAGAAGGGCTATCCCAAAGCTGCAGCAGGCGAGGCCAATCTGTCCATGTGTACCACGCAGGTGGCGCACAGATTCAGTTGCCCCGCCATGACGCTGGAAATGCCCTATAAGGATAATGACGACCATCCTGATCCGGAGCAAAACTGGTCGCCGGAACGCTGCAAAGTGCTGGGCCGTGATTGTCTGGCGGCATTGCTGGAATGGCTCGACTAACAAGAAGGCCAGCCGGTGACGCTTTTAAAGTTGCAAAACTTTGAACGTTGCAAGCCGCTGAAAATGATAGCATAAAACCGTCCAGAATTTCTGGGGGTCGTAAATGCTGTTATCTATTTCCACACGCCGCAGGCGCGCGCTTGCCGTTCTTCCATTGCTGGTGGTTCTGACCGCAGCCCGGACATCCGTAGGGCCGCTGCCCGAAACGATGGCGCCAATCGAGGGCGAACAGGAAATCGGTAAAACCTTCACCGCCAAAAAGGGTGACATAATTCTTCGCGCCAAAGTGCTCGATACCGAAGTGGTTACGATTGACGCGCCCGTATCCGTAGGCATCGCAAAGTTCACTCATGATATCGAGCCGGGCACAAAGCTGGACCCGGTACTTGCTCCGGCGAAGACAAGCAATCTGACCGGCGCTGACGGGCGTATCTATTGCGGCGAAAACCAGCGGACGCGGAGCAAGTTTGCCGAAGCGATGATCGGCGATCTTTTCTCCAAATTCGAAGCGGTCGTGCGTTTCTGCTTCATCGACACCGACAATGACAAGAAACTGGACAAGGTCTTTCTGGCGGGGGCCAAAGACAAGGAACATCAATCGGCAGTGGACATAGAGCCGACGCCCTATTCCACATTGATGTTTCAGGACGACGACGAGGAGAAAGAACTCCAGCTGAGCGTTCACAAATTCAAAAAGCGCAGCAACAAGGTCCAACTGATGCTGACAATGACGAAGGGCGGCGAACCTTTCTATTTCGATTACATCATGACCATCGATGGCGGTGAAGTGGACAAACAATATCCGCGCCTTGAATCCAACCCGAAGAAGGTGCCGTACCCTGCGTACTTCAACGACATCCTTGGTGCGGCAGTCGGCATAATGCGGGTGGATGCAGAGAAAGAAGAAGTCGATCTGCAAATCAATCGCCCGTTCGAGATGCAGCTTTTCAAGCCGGTCTCTATTCAGGTGAATTACGTCTATATCTATTATTGATACCCATCGATCAACAACCCGCCATTCACCATTGCGCCAGCATTGTAAAAGCTTGCAGCGCCGCCTTACCTTGCGGGCTTCTGTCTGGTATTCCTGCAGTCGACAGAATGACTAATCGGGAGAGCAGAGATGGCGGACACGCAATACGGAATTGACCGGCGCAGGATGATAATCGGTGCGGCTGCAAGCGCGGCGCTGCTCCCGTTCGCTTCGGCGGCACAGGCACAAGGTCTCGGCTTGGGGAGCATCCTCGGCAACGCGTCTGACAATGCGTTGAACAAACTGTCCGCGCCGAATGGCTATTACAATGATGAAGACGTGCGCATCGGCCTGCCATTCATTGGCAAGCCAAAGGGTCTGTTCGGCTCGCTGCTTGGCGCCGCTGACCGTCTGGGCATCACAGGCGGACTGACGCGGACAATCAATGACGCCGCCAGCGCCGCAGCCGGAGAAGCAAAGCCGATCTTCCGCAGCGCGATCAACGATATTTCGTTCAGCGATGTGCCCGGCATCGTGCGGGAAAGCACCGGCGGTACGCAATATTTGCGCCGCAGTGCCAATGATGATCTTCACGCCAAGCTGCGGCCCCTAATCGATAGCGCACTCGGCGATTTTGGCGCCTTCCGGCAATTGGACAGCCTCAGCCAGCAACACAGCTTCATCCGCCAAGCCGGTCTGAGCCGTGACGGGATGAGCAAGACCGTAACCGATCAGGGGCTGGACGGGATATTCACCTATATGGGCCGCGAGGAATCATCTCTGCGCGACAATCCGGCCGATACAGTCGGAAAAATTCTCAAAGGCATATTCTAGGTCAACAGCCTAAGTCAGACTGGCCGGCCCGAATGCTTCGGGCAGCAGAACTGACAGCTTGACCCGTTTCACGCTATCCGGTCCGACACACAGAATGTCGGGATCGGTACCGCCCAATTGCGCCAGTTCGTTGAGCACCTGACGGCAGCGGCCGCACGGGGTAATCGGGTCAGTGCCCGGCCCTGTAACCGCGACAGCTTCCAAGCCGCCGCGCATACCGGCCGCCATCGCTTTGGAAACCGCGACAGTTTCCGCGCATAATGCCAGCCCGTAACTGGCATTCTCGATATTCGTACCGGTGACCACGCTGCCATCGGCGAAGCGCAGCGCAGCGCCCACCGCAAAATTGGAATAGGGGGAATAGGAATGCGCCGCCGCATCGCGGGCCGCTGCTATCAATTGATCATCGCTCATCATCACACTCCTACGGCCACACTCTTACGGCTGAACCACTACCCATTCGACCGGCAATTCAGCCGCCGCGCTTTCGAGTTCTTCATTGGCGCTCCAAAGCAGCCAGGGCCGTTTCGCATAGGTTGGCGCGAAACGGGTGCGGTTGACCCACAAATTCCGCTCCAGCTTGCCTGACATATTATAGGCGGCTTCAAACTCCGGCGTGATTTTCAGGATCACCGGCTTGCCCGTATGGTTCTCGATCTGGTTGATCAGCGTCATCAGCTCGCTTTCGACCGCCGCATCGCTTACCCGTTTCTCGCAGCTATCGGCCAGATCATGCAGCGCGATAACCGGCGGCAGAAAATCGCCGCCCCGCGGAACCATGGTTACGAAATTGGCCGATTGCCCGTCCGCCAGAACGCACGGGTCAAACATATGTACGGCACCCGCTTGCAGGCCCGCATCCTGCGCGGCGGTCAGATTGCGGGCGAACCGGTCATCCTTGCCTTCGGTGCCGCTGCTCGCCTGCAGATAGGCAAAGCTGCCGCCCAATGCAGCCAACGTATTGAAATTGACCAGACCGTTTTCTGCACTGATGAATATGCCTTGATCGGGATAGGCATCCTCTGGCGGCGTCCAGTGCTGAACCTCCCACCAGATATACAGCCCCGCACCTGCCGCGACCAATGCGAGCAGCGCAAGAATGCGCCAGCCCCACCCCAATTGTTTCCTTTTGCGTGCCATCTTTGTTTCAGCCTTTGATGTGGAGCACGCAGATCAGCGTGAACAGCCGCCGCGCAGTGGCGAAATCGGTTTCGACTTTGCCCTCCAGCCGTTCCTGCAGCAGTTCCGCCGCGCCATTATGTACGCCGCGCCGCGCCATATCGATTGTTTCGATCTCTGCCGGAGTGGCCTTGCGGATGGCCTGATAATAGCTGTCACAGATGGCAAAATATTCGCGGATCGGACGGCGGAAACGCGCCAGTCCGAGAATAAGCGTTTCGGCAATATCCGAACCCGCAACGCCAATTTCCATCGCCAGCCGTCCGTCCTGCACGCCCAGCTTCAGATTAAACGGTCCGTCATGCCCGTTTTCGACCAGCCGCAGAGGTTTGAAAGTGTTTTCATCAATCAGATCAAAGATTGCCACGCGCCGTTCCTGTTCGACATCCGCATTACGCCACAGGATCGTATCTTCATCGAGATCGATCTTGGCGATGCGCCATTTGGATGCATTTTCGGCTGACATGGTCCAGCCGCTTTCGCAGATGCACGGGGGGCACCGCAAGCGTTTCCGATATCATCCCCACTATCCACAAGCAGGTGAGGCAATCGCGCATCCTATTTTTGCAAAACGCCCTTGTCTTGGCGGGCCGTTCGGGCGCATTGAACCGCCATGTCCGATGAAGACCTTCTTGTGCGCCCCGATACTGATTCTGCTTCCGCAACGCCTGTGGGGCGTTCGCTTCCTGCGAATATAGAGGCGGAGGCTGCGTTCTTGGGCGCGGTGCTGATCGACAACCGCGTGATTGAGGAATTGCAAACCCCGATTCGTGCGGACCACTTCTTCGAACCGGTGCACCAGCGGGTGTACGAACGTGTCCTGACCTTGCTGGACCGCAATGCCGTAGTCACTCCGGTGACGCTGAAGCCATATTTTGAAGCTGACGAGGCGCTGAAAGAGCTGGGCGGTATCACCTATCTGGCCAGGCTGACCGCAGATGGTCAGGGCCTGCTCGCTCCGCGCGAACTGGCCGAACAGATTTACGATCTGGCGCTATTGCGCGAATTGGTCACCGTGGGCCGGACACTGGTTGAGGGCGCGCTCGACACATCGGAAGATGTCGCGCCGATGCAGCAAATCGAAGAGGCCGAGGCATCTTTGTTCAAAGTGGCCGAAGGCGCTGCAGGACAGAACGAGGCATCATCATTCAGCACGGCCTCGCAAAAAGCGCTCGGTATGATCGAATCTGCGATCAATTCGGGCGGCAACATCTCGGGCAAGACGACGGGCCTGACCAGCATCAACCAGAAGATCGGCGGGCTGCACGATTCGGATTTGATTATCCTCGCTGGCCGTCCGGGCATGGGTAAAACATCGCTGGTTACCAATATTGCTTTCAATTGCGCGGACCGGTTTCTGCGCGATCAGGCTGACGGAATTGAAGACACTGTGGGCGCGCCGGTCGCATTCTTCAGTCTGGAGATGAGCGCGGACCAGCTGGCCACGCGTATCCTGTCAGAACAGGCAGCGATTTCTTCGGAAGCCTTGCGGATGGGTAAGATCAGCCGCGAGGATTTCCAGCAATTGAGCTTTGCGAGCCAGCGGCTGGCCGAATTGCCGCTCTATATCGATGATACGCCGGCGCTGACTATTGCCGCGCTACGCACCCGCGCACGCCGGCTGAAGCGCAAACATGACATCGGGCTGATTGTGGTCGATTACCTGCAATTGCTGCAGGGTTCGGGCCGGGCGAACGATAACCGCGTGAATGAAATCTCCGAAATTAGCCGGGGTCTGAAAACCTTGGCGAAGGAGCTGGAAGTTCCGGTAATCGCGCTCTCCCAGTTGAGCCGTGCGGTCGAACAACGCGAAGACAAGACACCGATGCTGTCCGATCTGCGCGAGTCCGGCTCTATCGAGCAGGACGCGGATATGGTCTGGTTCGTCTACCGCGAAGATTATTACGTGGCATCCAAGGAACCCAAAAGGCCGGTCGAAACCGACGACCAGAATGTGCATGAAGCCTACACCGCATGGATGCAGGAAATGGAACAGGTATTCGGATTGGCGGAGCTGGTGGTGGCCAAACAGCGTCACGGTTCAACGGGTAAGGTGCGGATGAAGTTCGAGGCGCGCATTACCAAGTTCTCCGACTTGGCGGATGATGATCCGCGCGCAAATTACGATAGCTCTATCGGCTGAACCGCCAAGTCACGCATCGACGTTCAGCCGCCGGGCGACAGTGTAATCGACGGTCGATACCATCGTCCAGCCGAGCCACCATTTGAACCGGTTCCACAGGCTGCTATGTGTGCGGTGATATTCAGGCGTTACCTTCAGCGCGGCTTCTGTCATCTCGTCAATATGTTGCCGCATCCGGTCCGCCAGACCGGCATCTTCGAACCGGAACATCAATTCCAGATTCAGCCGGATCGACCGATGATCGAAATTGGCGCTTCCAAAATAGGTAATGTCATCGATGACGATCAGCTTCTTATGCAGCTTGCACGGCTGAAATTCGTAAATCTCGCCGCCTGCCTTCAGCGTTTGGCGGTATGTCGCACGCGCGGCGGCGATAGTCGTTTGATTATCTGATTTGCCCGCCATCATCAGGCGCACTTTGCCGCGCCTCGCAATCCGGCGGATCAGCCGGCGGAAGCTCCGCGGCGGCGAGAAATAGGCCATGGCCATATCGAGCCGCTTGGCATGGACCAGATCGGACTTCACCCGGCGGGCCCAATTGCTGGATGACCGTGTGGGGCCGCCAAGCGTCAACTGCACAGGTCCGTCACCTGGGTCCCAATCCTTGATCAGCTTGCGCACGGCGCGGTACTGCGCATCATCATCAGCCGAATATTCGCGCAGTTGGTCATACCAGCGCAGCAAATCATCGACCACAGGGCCGGTCATCCGGCATCCCAGATCACACCAGCCATTTTCGCATGGCGGAGCGAAGTAATTATCCGACACATTAAAGCCGCCAACCATCGCGACCCTCTCGTCCGCAATGCAAATTTTCTGGTGGTTGCGGATCAGATAGCGGCGCGTCTTTTTCTTGCTGAACACTCCAAAGTGGCCGCCATTCTCGACAATCGGATCGAAGAATTCATCCGGCGCATCGGTGCCAAACCGGTCGATCAGCAAACTGACTGTCACACCGCGCCCGGCAGCTTCGGCGATGGCATCGCGCACCCGCGTACCGGCTTCGTCTTCCTGAAACATGTAGTAGAACATTCTCAGCGATTCCTGCGCATCGCCGATAGTCTTCACAAGCTGGTCCAGCCGGTCCGCACCCGACGGGTAGAAAGTCAGGTCGTGCCCTTGCGCTTCCACTGAAAACGTTTCCGAATCGGTATATTGCGACGGATCAGTGGCAGTTGGTCGCTCTACTTCCTCCGCCATAATTGCACCCGCTTTCGATTGTTCTGATACGCTGCCGTGTCTGACCGGCTTCGCACTATGTGACGCCATATATATATGCGCATGATTGGGCGCGGTTCCAACCCCGCGCAAATCCTTGACTCTCAGGCAGGTCCGCCGTAATTGCGGCCTTTTCCAGAACTCTAGATTTATCGGAGTGCCCATGGCGCGCGTTACCGTCGAAGATTGCGTCGACAAAGTTCCAAACCGTTTTGACCTTGTCCTGCTTGCTGCGCAGCGTGCGCGCGAGATTTCGGGCGGTGCAGAACTGACACTCGATCGTGACCGGGACAAGAACCCGGTTGTCGCCCTGCGCGAAGTCGCAGAGCAAACGATTAAGCCGAAAGATCTGAAAGAAAGCGTCATCACCGGGCTGCAGAAAATTCTGCCGGATGATGAAGACGAAGCGGATGAGGTTTCCTCACTCAGCCAATCGGCAGAGGCGCTGCGCATTACCGCATCCGCGCCCACCCGTTCGACATCAATCGGTGCCGATTACGACGGCTAATTGCTAGCTGGCATTGTTCCCTGTGCGGGACATCATAAGGGCCGCTCCTTGACGGGGCGGCCTTTTGCATTTCAGGTCACATACTTAAGAAACTACGCAGCGAAGCAGCATGGCGATTATCGCAATTTACAGCGTGAAAGGCGGGGTCGGCAAAACCACTTTGTCGGCCAATCTCGCATGGTGCGCGTCTGCCATATCGCGGCGTGAGACATTGCTGTGGGATCTCGATCCATCCGGCGGTGGCGGCTATTTGCTGAATGTCGAACCGAAGAAGCACAAACATGCTGACGGGCTGTTTACCGGACGCCTCAAAGCCGCAGATATCATCCGCAACACGGCTCACGACCGGCTGGATGTGCTGCCCGGCGACGAAAGTCTGCGCAAAATCGGGCGCATTTTGGCCAAGACAGGCAAACGCAAACTCCTGTCGAAAATCGGCGCGGGGCTGCAGCGCGACTATGACCGTATTATCCTGGATTGCCCGCCGGTGATGAATGAATTGAGCGCGCAGATCATGCGGGCGGCCGATCTGGTAATTGTGCCGCTTCCGCCGTCACCATTGTCCACGCGCGCCTTTGCGCAGGTCCAGCACGAGATGAAGGCTGCTACCTTCCGGCACCCGCCAATACTGCCTGTGCTGTCGATGCTCGATATGCGCCGCACGCTCCACCGGGAAGCCCGCGATGCGGCACCGGACTGGCCAGCCATTCCGTTTTCAAGCGCAGCTGAACAATGTGCCGTTCGCCAGTTGCCCGCAGGTATCTTCGCGCCCCGCTCCACGGCCTCGGTCAGTTTCGCCAGATTGTGGCGGGCCATCGAACGGAAATTGGCGGCGATCGCCTGAAGCTGCCCCCTCGACCTATCCTTCGCTCCGTATTACGGTAACCGAATGAGCGGGGATTTGGGCGACATTTCGGGCGCAGTAGGCGATTTGGTAACAGGCAGCGCGGCAGCGCGTGCGTTGGAACCGGACCATGGCGGCGCGGCACTGACCAAAAATGCGGGCGGTTCTTGCCTGAATTGCGGTGCGGACCCGTTGGGCAATTTTTGTCAGAGTTGCGGGCAAAAGGTGCAGGTGCGCCGGACGCTATCGGCGCTCGGGCATGATCTGATCCACGGCGTGCTGCATCTCGACGGAAAATTCTGGCGCACTCTGCCGCTGCTCACTCTCAAACCCGGCCAGCTCACCCGCCGCTATATTGATGGCGAACGTGCAAAGTTTGTCAGCCCGATGGCGATGTTCCTGTTTGGCGTGTTCGCCATGTTTGCGGTGTTCCAGATTGTCGGCCTGAGCGTCCCCAGCGACATTGAGGGGAGCGAGGACATCGCGCAGGGTATGGCCAGCGCGGAAAAGGAAATTCGCGGGCAAGTCGTTGATCTGGAAAAACAGCTTGCCGAATTGGAACCGGGCGATCCGGAGAAAGAGCGCCTGGACGAGGAACTTGTCCAGGCCAGAGCGGCCCTCAATGGTGTCACCACCGGCAAGAGCTTTACCGGCGCAATGGCGCGCGATCCCGATTTTAAAGTCACAGGCTTTGATGCGCTGGACAAAGGCATCATCAAGAAATGGCAGCAGAACCCGGGCTTGATGCTCTATAAATTACAGGCAAACGCGTATAAATTCAGCTGGCTGCTGATCCCGATATCGGTTCCTTTCGTGTGGCTAATATTTGCATTCCGCCGCCAGTTCAGGGCCTATGATCACGCGATCTTCGTAACCTATTCGATCTCTTTTGTGTCGTTGCTGTTTATCACCGCATCGCTAATCGCCGCGTCACCCATCGGCGGGCCATGGGTGTTTGCGGCCGTGGTCCTGATCCCGCCAATCCACCTCTACAAACAGCTTCGCGGAACTTACCAGCTAGGCCGCTTTGGCGCGCTGTGGCGGCTGTTGGCGCTCAGCGTGTTTATCTGGATAATTATTATCCTGTTTTTGCAGGCGCTACTGCTGCTCGGCGCATTCTGACCGGGCAAAGAAAAGGGCCACCTGCATCATCTGCAGATGGCCCTCTTATTTGACTGCATTCAGCTTTACGCCCCTTGCGGTG
The DNA here is from genome assembly GCA_020630295.1 of Sphingomonadaceae bacterium. Lineage (GTDB taxonomy): Bacteria > Pseudomonadota > Alphaproteobacteria > Sphingomonadales > Sphingomonadaceae > Pontixanthobacter. The sequence continues at coordinate 16,876 of JAHDBR010000025.1, read as the reverse complement.
CGCTGCCGCTAGAACCGCCGAATTTTTTACCGGCTTTCGGGATTGATGATCCGTGGACCGGCTTAGGCGTGCTTGGCCCCTTCGGCTCGTCCGGGCGGTCGATCTTGCCGTCCTTCATCAATTGGTCGATTTCGTCGCCGGTTAGCGTTTCGTATTCGAGCATGGCTTGGGCGATCAGGTGCAATTTGTCCTCTTGGGATTTCAGCACTTCTTCAGCGCGCTTATGCGCATCTTCGACCAGCTTCTTGATTTCTGCATCAATCAGCTTGTTGGTTTCGCCGCCAGCCATGGTGCGTTGGGTCTGCCCCATGCCGAGGTAGCCTTCCTGGCTGGCTTCATATTGAAGCGGGCCAAGCTTGTCGGACATACCCCATTTGGTCACCATATTGCGCGCCAGATCGGTCGCATATTGAATATCTGACGATGCCCCGCTGCTGACCTTGTCATAGCCGAAGATGATTTCCTCAGCCACACGTCCGCCCATCGAAACCGCAAGGTTGGCGTGCATTTTATCGCGGTGATAGGAATAATTATCACGCTCCGGCAGACGCATCACCATACCCAGCGCGCGGCCACGCGGAATGATAGTCGCCTTGTGAATCGGGTCCGATGCTTCCTCGTTAATGGACACCAACGCATGACCGGCCTCGTGATAGGCAGTCATTTTCTTCTCGTCATCGGTCATGACCATGGAACGGCGCTCCGTGCCCATCATAACCTTGTCTTTTGCGTCCTCGAACTCCTGCATGGCAACCAAGCGCTTGTTGCGCCGCGCCGCCAGCAGGGCCGCTTCGTTGACCAGATTTGCCAGATCAGCACCGGAAAAGCCGGGTGTGCCGCGGGCAATTGTGCGTGCATTCACATCGGGCGCCAACGGCACCTTCTTCATATGCACGCCGAGAATTTTCTCGCGTCCGTCAATATCGGGGATAGGCACCACAACCTGACGGTCAAAACGTCCAGGACGCAGCAGGGCCGGATCCAAAACATCTGGCCGGTTGGTTGCGGCGATGATGATGATCCCTTCATTCGCCTCAAAACCGTCCATCTCGACCAGCAATTGGTTGAGCGTTTGCTCGCGCTCGTCATTCGAGTTGCCCACACCGTTACCGCGGTGACGGCCGACTGCGTCAATCTCGTCAATGAACACAATGCAAGGCGCGTTCTTCTTGGCTTGTTCGAACATATCGCGCACGCGGCTCGCACCAACACCCACGAACATTTCGACAAAATCCGAACCGGAAATGGTGAAAAACGGTACACCCGCCTCGCCAGCAATGGCCCGGGCCAGCAAGGTCTTACCCGTACCCGGTGAACCCACCAGCAACGCGCCCTTGGGGATTTGACCACCCAATTTGGAGAAACGCTGCGGATCTTTCAGAAACTCGACGATTTCCTCAAGCTCCTCGCGCGCTTCATCAATGCCGGCAACATCATCAAAGGTCACCTTGCCCTGGCGTTCGGTCAGCAGCTTGGCCTTGGATTTGCCAAAGCCCATTGCGCCGCCGGCACCTCCGCCCTTTTGCACCTGCCGCAGCGCGAAGAATGCGATACCAAGGATCAGGATAAAGGGCAGCGACTGAATAAGGATCAGGAGCAGCGGGTTCATGGTTTCCCGCGGAACGCCCGAATAACGGACGTTGTTTTCTTCAAGCAGCTGCGTCAGGCCAGTGTCGTTACCGACCGGGACGGTGTTGAAAGGCTCGTTATTCTTGAGCTTGCCAGTAATACGATCCGGACCAATTTCAACAGACTCCACGGACCCTTCCGCAACCTTGTCACGGAAGCCGGAATAATCGATTTGTGTCGAAGCGGAATTACCGGCTTCGCCAAACATCGTCACCACGATCAGCAGGGCAGTGAAGATACCGCCCCAGATCATCAGGCTTTTCACCCATGGGTTAGGTGTTTGCGGTTCGTTTTCGTCGTTCATCGGCGAGGGAGTCCTTTCAGACTGATAATGTAGGAACAGACCTGTGAATGGCAAGCTAACACACGGCGATGAAAATACGATTGTTCGTTCGAAGGCCGAACGAAGCTATTTTTCTTGGGCATAGACCTGCATAAAAACATCAACCGCACCCTCGATACGCTCCCGGTTGCGCTCTGCATCGGCTTCGGCTCCGAAGCGGCGTTCGAGATCGCTGAAACCCTTGCACATCGAAACAAATTGTTCAGCTGCCAGCGGAAGATCATCAATTTGCAAGCGGTCACTTTCGACCTCGTGGCGCAGAAAATTGACGAAATGCGCACGCATATTGCGCGGACCCGCATCCAGAAATGACCGTCCGATCGCCGGCTCGTGCTCGGTTTCAGCGGCAATGCGCAGTTCGAATCGAGTCATTTCCGGGCGTGCCAAAAAGCTCGTCATGGCCTCACCCAAGGCAAATAGGCGGCTGCGCAAATCACCGGACGGCGCATCTTCCGGATTGAAATAGCCGCGCATTTTCTCGCATTCGCGTTCTACTGTTGCGATAAACAGACCGCGCTTGTCGCCGAAGTGATTATACACTGTCACCTTGGAAACACCCGCTTTTACAGCGACTTGCTCGATAGCGGTGGCAGCATAACCGACATCGAAAAACATTGCGGAGGCGGCCTTGATAATAGCCGTGCGCTTCGCTTCGTCGGCGGGCCGTCCCAGACGCGTTTCAAGTTTGCGATTGCTATCTATTGACAAAGTGAACGGCTCCGTTCAGTTAAACGCCACCGTTCAATAATGGGTGCTGCGCCGCGAAAGTGCAACCCGCCTGTGTTTTAGAGGTTCCCGCGTGCTCTGGATTGCAATCAGAATGCTCACCGGTGACAAGCAGAAGTTCTACGGACTGCTGTTTGGAATTGCATTCTCGACTTTGCTGATCACGCAGCAGCTGACAATCTTCGTCAATCTGATCGAGCGCGGAGCGAGCGGCGTCTATAATGTTCCGACGGCCGATGTCTGGGTGATGGACGAAGTGAGCCGCACCACTGATGTGAATTTCCCTATGCCGGCCACCGCGCTCGACAAGGTTCGCGGTGTAGCCGGTGTTGAATGGGCCGTACCGCATCTGCGCGCAAACGCATCCGTCCGCACGCAGGAAGGCGATCTGGAAGGCGTGGGAATCGTCGGCGTGGATGACGCGACGCTGATCGGGCTGCCCAAAAACATGATTGAAGGCGATATCAACGTTCTGGCCCAGCCGGATAGCGTGATCATCGATGATGTCGGCGTCACCAACCTGTTCGAAAACGGCCAGAGCCCGATCGGCGAAAGGCTGGAGCTGAACGATCAACGCGCGGTTATTCGCGGCATCGGCGATTCCATCCCCAGCTTCACCAGCCAGGTCGTGCTTTATACGAAATACAGTCAGGCGCTTCGCTATGTTCCGGGCACCCGCAACCGGATGACTTTCGTTCTGGTCGGTGCGAGCGATGGTGTCTCGCCGGACGAATTAACGAAACGCATATCCGAACAAACCGGACTGCGCGCCCGCACACGGGACGAATTTGCGCAGGATGGCGTCGATTTTATCATCGAGAACACCGGTATTCCGGTGAACTTCGGTATTACGGTAGTGCTGGGCTTTATTGTGGGCGTGGCGATTGTCGGCCTGACTTTCAGCCTGTTTATCCGCGACAACATCAAACAATTCGGCGCGCTCAAAGCAATCGGTGTGACCAACCGGAAAATCGCCGGCATGGTTGCCGTGCAGGCGGGTATGGTCGGCATGATCGGCTACGGTCTGGGCGTGCTGGGCACTGTCGGCTTTATTTCCGCATTCTCCGGCGTGCCGCAGTTCAAAGGCTTCTACATCCCTTGGCAAGTCCCGCTTGTGTCATTTGCAGCAATGGTTCTGATCATCGCGCTGACCGGCTGGGTGGCATTGCGCGGGGTGATGAAAACCGAACCGGCGGCGGTATTCAGATGAGCGGCGGAGAGATCAAAACGGCAATCAGCACGCGCGGTGTCACGCGCGACTTTCAGGCCGGGCAGGAAACCATCCGCGTATTGCACGGCATTGATCTGGATGTGCGCGCAGGAGAACTGACCTATCTGGTTGGCGAATCCGGCTCCGGCAAAACCACGATGATTTCTATCATGTGCGGCATTCTGTGGCCCACAGATGGCGATGTAGAGGTTTTCGGCACAGACATTTATGCCTTGTCAGACAACGAGCTGGTCAATTTCCGGCTGCAGAATATCGGTTTTATCTTCCAGCAATATAATCTCATCCCGTCCATTGATGCAGCGTCCAATGCAGCGGTGCCGCTGATTGCGCAGGGAATGGACAGGCTGGAGGCGCGCAAGCGTGCTGTGGCCATGCTGGAAAAACTGAACATTGCCGATCAGGCGGACAAACTCCCCAACCAGCTATCTGGCGGACAGCAGCAACGCGTCGCGATTGCCCGGGCGTTGGTGCATGAGCCGCGCCTCGTCGTCTGCGATGAACCCACTGCTGCGCTTGATGCAAAATCCGGCCGTCGGGTGATGGATTTGCTGCGCGAAGTGGGCGTGGCCGAAGATCGCAGCGTTATTATCGTTACCCATGACAACCGAATTTTTGACCTCGCTGACCGCATCCTTGTTCTTGAGGACGGGCGGATCACGCATGACGGCACCGATATGCCGGATGACCATTAGGAATTGGAACTGACGCATGGCATTGCTCCCTGAAAATCTCAGCTTCTCGCGCAAAATCCTGCCTGTCATTGCGCTGATCGGTTTGATCTTTGCTGCCGTGTTTATCTGGCGCGGCTTGCCTGACCGCGAATTGGCCGAGCCGGATAAGGAGCCGCCGCGCGCGCAAGGCGAGCTTGCCGACAGCGCCCGCGTCGCCGGAGCCGGAGTGGTCGAACCATCAAGCGAGATCATCGATATCGGCACCGCGCTGTCCGGACTGGTCACCGATCTGCGCGTCCAGCCCGGCGATTATGTCGAGAAAGGCCAGCCATTATTCGTGGTGGATGACCGTGCGGTACGCTCCCGCATTACCGAGGCCGGGGCCGCGATCAACGAAGCGCGCGCTGCAATAGAGGAGGCGCAAACCGCCCGCCGCACTGCGCAGCAACAATTGCAGCTATACCGTCAGGTCGAAGATGCGGCTGCCGTGTCGCGTGCCGAAGTCATCCGTGCAGAAGGCGATGCCGCCGCCGCCAATAGCCGCCTGAAACTGGCGCAGGCCCGTCTGTCCGCCGCGCAAGCCTCTGCCGGAAGCGCACGGACCGAGCTTGGCCGGCTGACCGTCCGCGCACCGATTGCCGGAGAAATTCTGGCGGTGAATATTCGCCCGGGCGAATTTGTTTCGACGATGGGCGGCAACAGCCAACCCTTCATCCGTATGGGCCAGACCCGGCCGCTATATATCCGCGTTGACATTGACGAAGCAGAGGCACCGCGGATCGATCTGGGCAAAGATGCGGTCGTCTCTCCGCGAGGGGCGGCTGATCAACAGGTCAAAGCCAGCTTTGTCCGCGCAGAGCCGCTGGTTGTGCCTAAAACCTCGCTGACCAACAGTGCCAGCGAACGCGTAGATGTGCGGGTGCTGCAAGTGCTCTATCAATTGCCTGCACCTGCCGAAGGGCAAAATGCCTTGTTCCGTGTCGGTCAGCAGATTGATGCCTTTATCCCTGCTAAGCAAAGCGGCAGCAGCGCACAAAACGGTGAAGGCGAAAGCCCCGTCAAACCCGCTAGCGCGCCAGCCAGCAACGGGGCCGCACAATGAAACGCAGCGCATTTTTGATGACCGCTGCAGCGAGCCTTGCTGTCAGCGCGTGCGTGGCCGGACCTCCGCCGGAAATCGCCACTACCGCGCCGGTCCTGCCTGCCAGTTTCGCTTTTGCGCCCGATCCGGAGAGCTCCGCATCGCTCGCCGGTCTATTGCCGTCAGACGATCCGGCGTTTGCTGCGCTGCGCGGCGATGCCTTGAATGATGCACCCAGTTTGGCCGAAGCAATTGCGCGGATAGATGCCGCACGTGCCCGAGCAGCAGGAGCCGGTGCATCGCGGCTGCCGCAAGTAGGGGGCACCGCCTCTGTCACAGCCTCGCGTACATCTGCGAACCAGTTTGGAACCAACTTGCCAGCGGGCATCTCGATAGACACGGAACGGGTGCGTTACGGGGCGGATCTGTCCGCAAGCTGGGACCCTGATTTGTTCGGCAAACTGCGCGCACAGGAACGTGCCGCACTCGCCCGCATCGATGCGGCCAGCGATGACGCGGCAGCTGTGCGTATAGCCCTGATCGCCGAAATTGCCGGATCGACCATTGACTGGCGCACACTGACCGAACGCGAAAACGCCCTGAGCGAAGATCTTGTCGCCGCCGAGAGCCTGGTGACGCTGGCCGATATTCGGGCGCGTGCCGGGATTGCACCGGGTTTTGACCGCGTTCGCGCGGAAACCGCCGCTGCCGCCAGCCGCAGCAGGATTGCCGCTTTGTCCAGCGAAAGGGCGCGCATCATCGGGCGCTTGGTCACGTTGACGGGCCAATCGGGCCAGCGGGTGCGTGACGCATTGGCGCTAGAACATCCGGCCAGCCGAATATCCTCGGCCCCGCCCAGTCTGCCGTCGCAGCTTTTGGCCAACCGCCCCGATATACAGGCAGCCGCCGCACGGCTGGCAGCCAGTGACGCTGATCTTTATGCAGCGGCCGCAGACCGCTTCCCGCAATTCACCCTTTCCGCTGTGCTGGGGTTACTCGCATTCGATTTGGGTGATCTGTTTGACGAAGACGCTGTGGTCGGATCGGTCGGTGGTTCACTGCTCGCCCCAATCCTCGATTTCGGGCGGATCGAAGCGCAGATAGACGGAGCTGCCGCGAACAAGCGCGCAGCCTTTCAGGCCTATCGCGGGCGGGTTTTCACTGCGCTGGGCGAAGCCGAAGCAGCCTATGGTCTGGTCGCTTCCTCGGACAATGAACTTCGCGCAGCTGCGGACGAGCAGGCCAGTGCAAATCGCGCCGCAGAACTGGCCGCCGTGCGATTCCGCGCAGGCCTTTCGGATTTCCTGACTGTACTGGATGCACGGCGCGTAGCTGACGCATCAAGCGAGCGGACAGCCGCTGCACGAGGGCGCGCCCAACGTGCGCGTGTATTATTGTGGCAAGCCTTGGGCGGAAGCGGCAGTCAAAGCAGTCAGGCAACCACGCGGTCCACAAGCCAGTAGGCTCCGATAATTCCGATCGCATAGGACGAGATTTTCAACGAGGTCGCTAGCGCCTCTGCCGATAGCTTACGCAAACTGGCGAGCACCAACAGCACCGCAGCAACAACCAACAGCTGCCCTGCTTCGACGCCGATATTAAACGCCAGAAGTGCCGCCACAACATCGCCCTGCGGCAATCCGATGGCATTCAGCGCACCGGCAAAACCGAAGCCATGCAGCAAGCCGAACAGAAATGCGACAATCCAGGGTTTGCGCAACGTCAGAGTCGGGTTGCCCTCGTCCCGCCGGATGATCTCGACCGCCAGAAACACAATCGACAAAGCGATCAGGGCCTCCACCGGGGCTTGCGGCAAACCGACAAATCCAAGCGCCGCCGCCGCTAGTGTGATCGAATGCGAAAGGGTAAATGCAGTGGCAGCAATAACCACTATCCGCCAATTTTGCACCAGCAGCACCAATGCAATCACGAACAGCAAATGGTCCCACCCCGCCAAAATATGCTCCACGCCCAGCACGAAATATGTACGCAGGACCTGAACCGTACCGGGCTCTGCTGCGATTGAGGCCACCGGATTCTGTGATGTCAGCCGCAAAGTTTGCGCGGGCGTGCCCAGCGGCTGGATACGCACCAGCATATCGGTTTGACCGATCATTCCGGGCATACCCAGACTTTGCCCGCCAATGGCACCGGAACATTGTATCTGACCCCGCCCAATGATGGCCGCTTGCGATACGCCCATTTCAGGGGGCGCAGTGAACGCACAAATGCCGGGTATTTGCGGCGGCAGGGGTTCCTGAACCGGTGCGGCCGCAAATGGCTGCTTCCAGACCACCTGCCAATCCTGTGCATTTTCTTGACGCAGCTCCAGATAGCCGGGACGCAACTCGTCAGCCTGTGCCACCGCGGGAAGCAACATCCACAGCGCCGCGCATAATAACGCGAAGCATCTCATCTCTCGATTTCAACCTGATAGGCATCGCGCAGCAGCTGGTATGCTGCTTCCTTGCGATCAGCCAATGTCTGCGCCCGCCAGTCAGCTTCGACCCGGCCGCGTATATCCGCCAGCGGCGGCACCTCTCCGGCATTGATATTGCGAAGGCGGACAAGGTGCCAGCCGAAGCCGGACGGGATCGGCCCCGCCCATTCGCCATCGGGATCAAATTCCGTCAGACGGGTCAGGAATGCGGAGCCGAAAATATCCGCCACCCGCCCTGAAGCCAGATCATCATTTGCTGCAGGAAGCGATATTGTCTCACCTGCCTGCGCCCAGTCTGCTCCCTTGGATATGTCTGACAGCGCAGCCTCGGCATCGGCTTTGCCGGCAAAGTAGAGCTGGTCGAAGCTGTAATCCGATTGCGCGGTAAAGCGCTGGGGCTTGTCTGCCAGCCATTGTTCCAGCGCCGTGTCAGTCACCGGCGCCGTTTCGGCAATGCTGGCGGCAAGATAGTTCATCTTGTTTGCCATTCGTTTGCGCACCACGGCATCGCCGCGGTCCAGCCCCAGCCGTAACGCCTCGCGGTAAAGCACTTCCTCGCGCAGCCATTCCTGCGTCAGACTATCCAGTTCTGCATCGGTCGGCGGGCGCTTCATCGTCTGCTGCCATTGCAGCGCCAACCGCGCGCGGTCCTCCTGCGTGACTGTGATTTCCCGGCTCGCGGGATCCGCAGGTTCGCCCTTCCACGCAAAAAACGCAAAAAGCAGCGCCCCTGCGATCACAAAATGCACCAGCGGCTCTTTTATCCAGAAGCTGAACTTGCTCCCGGCCCCGTCACTAGAACTCATTGCGCCGCTGCGTCGCCTGCTGCCGGACCAATCCAGATTGGCGAGGTATAGGCCCGTTCCTGCGAGACTGCCGCTTTCAATGCATCACCCGTCAGCTCGAAACCGAATTGGATGGCATCAAACAAAGGCCAGCGCGGCGTCGGGATTTGCAGAACGCGCACATAGTAAAACGCATTCTGTCCCGCCTGATATTGGGGATCAGTCCACACCGCCTGCAGCTCCGCAGCGCCGATGTCATTGGTGTATGTCGCCGTGGACCTATCCACCGTATCGCCAACGCCGGGCACCTTTCCGCCGATCGGGCGGCGGCTGTCCTGATCGGACCATACCACGTCATAAACTTTTTCCTGCGTGGTTCCGTCAGCAGCGATCCAGCCTTTGACAATCTGCACGCGGTCCAGATGCGCACCCTCAGGATCTTTTAGCGCGGACACGATGAATTGCGGCGCGGTCCCGGTATCGGTCAATTCGCCGCCCATCGGCACACCGCCCGCATAGGCAGCCTCCACCCAGTCACCGGTAAAATCGGTGTCGGCAAAATCGAAGCCGCCAAAGAAACGCACTGTCATTCGCGGGCCGGTGGTGGCGTAGACTTCGCGGCGCATCATCGCGTCGAATATTTCCGCGCGCGTATTGCCGCGTGCCCAAACAGCCGCATATCCGCTGGCCAAATAATGCCAGCCCATACGGCCTTCGCGGGTACCCAGATTCTGTTCCGCCATGGCGCGTTCGCCATTCGGCTCTGTACCGGAATGCTTGCCGAAGAAATTATCCTCGTCTGCAGTCGCCAGCGTGGTGTGGCTATCGGTCGAACCGATCATGCCAAACTTGTACGGGTTTGCGCCCGTTTGCTGTTCGATCGACAGGCCGCGCTTCAACGCTTCGCGCAAATACTCGCCAGCGAACATCGAATTGTCTTTACCGGCGGTAAGCGAAAGATTGCCCAGTTCCCAGCCAACATCGCCAAACCCGGCAAATTCGTCATTCGGAGAGAGAAACGGGTGCGATTCGCTGTCGCCCTTGATTTGGGTTGCTTCGACCACCGGTTCCCGCAAGGCACGGCGGCGCGCGGCCTCTGCTGTCATTGGACCGCCATCGGCCTGAGTCAGTTCAAACATCAATCCGTTGGACAGGTTTGAGTTGTGCGGGATGGCCAACACTTTGCCGCCCGTCTCAGCCTCATAGGCATCCATATAATCGAACAGGCCGGTCAAATCGCCATCAAGCCCGGGGAACGGCAGCGTTTTGGAAGTCCTGTCATAACCGTCCCGGTACATCACCACGCGGTGCAGATTGTTGCCGCCAGGCATCAGCGTCCATTCATAGCCGGCGATTGGCGTGAAAGTGCCCGGGTCATAATATTTATCGAGTGTGGCCAGATGCGCCTGCCAGATATTGCGGGTGTTTTCAGCTTGCGTCTCGGGATCGCGCAGCGCCTCTGGCAAAGTTCCATTCGACGCAGCCGTTATCAGTTCTGCAATCGCCAATGTCGATTGTTCCGGCGATTCGTGCATCATATCGTGCCACCGCCGCAAAGTCGGGTCCTGGATCAGCATCCGCGGTGCATCGTACAACCGGCGCGTGGCACCCAGGCCGTCACTATGATCCGCGATCACAAGGAAATCGAGCGGGCGGGACAGCTGCGTTTCGATGCCCGTGGTTGATTTGACCTTGTCGCCGCGCGCAAATTGCAGCGCAGCGTCCGGGCCCAGCCGTGTGCCAAAGCCAAAGGCGTCGATAGAATTGTCTGTGTGAAGATGGGTGTCACCCCACAGCACCTGTTGCGGGAACTCGGTCAGTTCAACCGATGCTTCTGCCTCGGCAGCCTGTTTTGCGGCACGTTCAGGATTATCGCGAAGAAACAGCCACCAAATAGCGCCGCCGATAAGTGCCACAAGCACCGCAATGCCGAGATATTTCTTCACTATTCCCTCCCCCGCCGCGTATTTCCGCGATCATTGCAGGGAAGACTGGCAGATTTGCGCCGAACGTCAAGCAGGCGTGCGCAGGAGCATTGCCGAACGGCTGCACCGAACGACAACCTCGTCACGCTGGTTTAGCAATTCATGCTGGAAGGTCACGATCCCTGCATTTGGCCGGGAACGCGATTCCTTCAATCCGGTGACTTCGCTGGTTGCGCGCAATGTATCGCCGATAAAGACAGGTTTGGGCATTACCAGCTTATCATAGCCCAAATTCGCCACCAGCGTGCCCAGCGTTGTGTCACCCACGCTCAACCCGACCATCAGCGCAAAGGTGAAAGTACCGTTGACGAGTATCTGGCCGAATTCTGATTCCTTGGCCGCTTCCGCGTCCAGATGCAGGGGCTGCGGATTATGGGTCATGGTAGAGAACAGCAGATTGTCCGTTTCGGTGACAGTCCGGCGTATCTCGTGCGCTATGTGGTCACCAATTTCCCATTGATCGAAATACCGGCCTGCCATGCTGTCTCTCCTGCATATCTGCTTTGTGCACCCATGCGTCACGCAGACACTTGATTGCAACCACAACTGGGTTCAGATCGCAGACTTATTAGACCCCAATATACTGAGTCGCTGCCATGACAAAACCTGCACCGCTTGACCGTACGAAATTGCGCCTCGCTTACCGCCAGAATGAAGATGCGTGTGTGGAAGAACGGATGCAGCAAGCCTCACCGGCTGTGCAGGTTCATGGCGAAGCAGCCGCGCTTGCGCAGCAGCTGATCGAGGGCGCACGCGAACGCAAGGCCAGCGGCATTGACGCCTTCCTGCATCAGTTCGGCCTCGACACAGAAGAAGGCATCGCCCTGATGTGCCTTGCAGAGGCATTGCTCCGTGTACCGGATGCCGAAACTGCCGATGCACTGATCAAGGACAAGATCGGCGATATAGACTGGGGCGAGCATATGGGCGAAAGCTCGTCCACATTCGTAAATGCAGCGACATTTTCGCTCATGTTGACGGGTGAGGTGCTGGAACAACCGGAATTGCACCAGCGCGGCATGGGCGCGACTCTGAAACGTACCGTCGGGCGTTTGGGCGAACCGGTTATTCGCAAGGCGACGCTGCAAGCGATGCGCATTCTGGGCGGGCAGTTTGTATTTGGCCGGACCATCGAAGAAGCGCTTGGCCGCGCCAGGCCGGAACGGAAGAAAGGCCTGACGCACAGCTTTGATATGCTGGGCGAAGCGGCGATGACCTTCGCCGATGCAGAGCGGTACAGGCTGGCATATGAGGCGGCAATTGATCGTCTTTCAAAGGAAGCGTCAGGCGGCATCGGGCGCTCGCCCGGCATTTCGGTCAAACTATCCGCGCTCTATCCGAAATATGACTTTCTCCATGCCGAAGCGGCCAAGGCAGCGCTGGTTCCGATCCTGAAGGAACTGGCGATCAAAGCGCGTGACGCGGATATACATTTCACTGTCGATGCCGAAGAGGCCGAGCGGCTTGAACTGTCGATGGATATTATCGAAACGCTGGCCGGTGATGATGAAATCTTTCGCGGCGAAAACGGATCATGGGAAGGCTTCGGCCTTGCAGTCCAAGCTTATCAGAAACGCGCTGCTCCGCTGTGTGAATGGGTGATCAAACTCGCCCGCCGCCATGATCGCCGCTTTATGGTTCGTCTGGTCAAGGGCGCGTATTGGGACACGGAAATCAAGCTGACCCAAGTCGGCGGCTATGCAGATTATCCGGTCTTCACACGTAAGGTTGCGACAGATGTGTCTTACCTCGCCTGCGCCGCGAAATTGCTGGGTGCGCCTGACGCCATCTATCCGGCATTTGCCACGCATAATGCCTATACAATCGGAGCCATCAAAGCGCTGGCCGGCGATGCGTCGTTTGAATTCCAGCGCCTGCACGGCATGGGCGAAGATGTATTTGAAGAGCTTGCCCGGACGGAACGGAATGACACGACGCCCGTGCGCATTTACGCCCCTGTGGGAACGCATAAGGATTTGCTCGCCTATCTGGTGCGCCGCTTGCTGGAGAACGGGGCCAATTCTTCCTTCGTCAACCGTATGGCAGATGCAGAGATACCGGCATCCGAACTGACCACGGACCCGGTTGCCGATCTGGCTGCGATGGCACCCAAGCGGAACCCCAATATTCCGCTGCCTAGCGATCTGTTCCCCGGGCGGATCAACAGCGCCGGTGTTGATCTGGCCGACCCATCGGTGCGCGAACCCTTGATGGAGCGATTGCGCACGCTGGAAGGCAAGCAATGGACCGCAGAACCGACCTTCTGCTCTGACGAAGAAGCCGAAATCGCGCCTATCACCAAGCCTCAGGATTTGACCAGCGAGGTTGGCACGCGGCGTGACAGCCTGCCCGAGGAGGTCGAGGCCGCGATCGGTCTGGCATCCGCAATCCAGCCGGGCTGGAATGCGCTGGGCGGGGAGAACCGCGCCTTGCTGCTCGAAGCGGCGGCGGATTTGTTTGAGGAACATACGGACGAGTTCCTTTCGCTATGCCAGCGAGAGGCCGGAAAAACGCTGGTCGATGCGGTGCTGGAACTGCGCGAGGCGGTCGATTTTCTGAGATATTATGCAGCAGAGGCGCGCGCTCTGTTCTGCGAGCCGATCATTCTGCCCGGCCCCACTGGCGAGGAGAACCGCCTGAGTCTGGCGGGACGCGGCGTGTTTGCCACGATCAGTCCGTGGAATTTCCCGCTGGCTATCTTCATCGGCCCCGCTGCCGCTGCACTGGCCGCAGGCAATACTGTGGTCGCGAAACCGGCGGAGCAAACGCCGCTCATCGCCGCTCTGGCGGTTAAGCTGTGTCATCAGGCAGGCATTCCCGAAGAAGTGCTGCAATTGCTGCCCGGCGCTGGTGACGTGGGCGAGTGGATTACGTCTGACCCGCGTCTTGCCGGGGTGGCCTTTACCGGATCGACCGACACTGCCCGCGCCATCAATCGCGCGCTCGCCGCACGCGAGGGGCCGATAGCGACATTCATCGCGGAAACGGGCGGGCAAAATGCCATGATCGTGGACAGCTCTGCCCTGCCCGAACAAGTCACCCGCGACGTAGTGAACAGCGCATTTCAAAGCGCCGGCCAACGCTGCTCTGCCTTGCGGATGCTGTATTTGCAGGATGACATTTTTGACGAAACGCTGGCCATGATCCGCGGCGCGTTTGAAGCGCTGGATATTGGCGATCCGGTGATCCTTTCCAACGAGGTCGGTCCGGTGATTGACCCTGATGCGAAAGCCGCATTGGAACGACACGTCGCCCGCCGCAAGAAGGCCGGACGGACAGTGTGGCGGCGCAAATTGCCGCGCTCTACCAGTGCGGGTTGCTTTGTCGCGCCGACGATTATCGAGCTGGATACGATCCTCGATCTGAAACGGGAGAATTTCGGTCCTGTGCTCCATGTCGCCCGCTTTAAGGGGGAGGAGCTGGAACAGGTGATAGACGAGATCAACACCACCGGTTTCGGCCTGACACTGGGCCTGCATAGCCGCATCGAAGAAACGCGAAGGTTTGTCGAAAGCCGCGCGCGTGTCGGCAATTTCTACGTCAATCGCAACCAGATCGGGGCGGTCGTGGAAAGCCAGCCATTTGGCGGCGAAGGCCTTTCGGGCACCGGCCCTAAAGCGGGCGGTCCGCATTATGTCGCCCGCTTCGCAACAGAGCGGGTGGTTTGCATCGATACAACTGCTGCGGGCGGCAATGCGAGCCTGCTTGCCAGCTAGATAGCCGCACACGGATGCTTTTCAGTTTCCGTTCACCGGCTGATTGGTTAGGGATGCAGCCATGTTTCGACTGATTGCCCTCATCTTTGCGCTGGCCCTGTCCGGCTGGTCGATCCCTGCCGCGGCAGAGGTCAAAATGAGCTTTCACAGCTTCAACGGCTCTGTACTGTTCGGGCGCTATCCGCATACGTTTGTGGTGCTGGAAGGAACGCTGGACAGCACCGGACAGACGATCAACGAGAATTACGGCTTCACCGCCAAAAAGGTTTCGACCGCAATCCTGTCCGGCCCCGTCGAACATGACGTGATGACGGAAGAGCCGAAATATATCAAAAAGACCAACCGGCATTTCACCGTGACCCTGACGGATGCCGAATACCGGCAAGTCAAGGCAACCATGGTGAAATGGCGCGATGCGCCCGGCAAATATTACGATCTGGACACGCGCAACTGCATCCATTTTGTGGGCGCGATGGCGCAGATTGCGGGGCTTAAAGTCGATTATCCCAAGAAGATGCTGCGCCGCCCGAAAAAGTGGCTGAACCATATCGCCGCGATCAACCCGCAATTGGGCGCGAAGAGAATCCGGTAAAAGTGCCCCGCGCATCTTGCCCGTGCCGGATGGTTCGGGAATCACTGCGGCATGGCAATTTTAAGCGACAAA
This sequence comes from Sphingomonadaceae bacterium, assembly GCA_020630295.1. Lineage (GTDB taxonomy): Bacteria > Pseudomonadota > Alphaproteobacteria > Sphingomonadales > Sphingomonadaceae > Pontixanthobacter. The sequence goes on along the minus strand of JAHDBR010000025.1, from coordinate 1,605 downwards.
TGGATTCGCGCGCAGGCGCAAGACACCACTGGTAACGGGGGCATGATAGAGCCGTTTGTAGAGGCGCAGCGCCGCGATGGCTGCATCTCTTACGGGCTCAGTTCCTTCGGCTATGACGCGCGCGTCGCGCCGGAATTCAAAATCTTCACCAATGTCGATAGCAGCGTGGTTGACCCCAAACAGTTCGACCCGAAGAACTTCGTCGACCGCGAAACCGATTGCTGCATCATCCCGCCCAACTCCTTCGCTCTGGCGCGCACCGTCGAATATTTCCGCATCCCGGAAGATGTGCTGGTGATCTGCCTCGGCAAAAGCACCTATGCGCGCTGCGGGATCATCGTGAATGTCACCCCGCTGGAACCGGGCTGGGAAGGCCATGTGACGCTGGAATTTTCCAACACCACCCCGCTCCCCGCAAAAATCTACGCCAATGAAGGCGCGTGCCAGTTCCTGTTCCTGAAAGGGAATGAACGCCCCGAAGTGACCTACGCCGACCGCGCGGGCAAATATATGGGCCAAAAGGGCGTAACGCTGCCTAGGTTGTAGGGCGGCTGTTAAGTCAGCTTTCGATCCAACTAGAGACCCTAGCTCTCCAGCCGTTCTATCATCTTTCTAACGAGCATGGCGTTGAGTGCCCCGGCCTGAGCGGTGATGTCATTCAGTTGGCATTCTTTGAGAGTGGAGTGTGGATCTAGCAGCCGCATCATATGCCCTGCCAAATAGTGGATACGATTATTGATCGTCGCTTTGCGAGTTTCATCCATCTCTGGATCACGAGCCATTATGGTAAAACCGTGAATGCCCTCAGCGATGAAACGCAAAAGATTAGGTCGACTTGCAACCGTTAGCTTTTCTTCAAGTTCGTCCATCCGCCCACCTATCACAGTTGTCCGCTTTCTACCCGAACTACCGTCATTCGTGGCCAGAATTGCTCCGCTGTCGGACCACCTTTTCCAAACGATCAATCAAGTGAAAACCAACATACTCGGAACGAGAAAATCCCCGTGCGCTATTGAATGAGCCGTGCCGACGATAATAGACGTTCCAATAACTCGCTACCTGCTGCTTTGTATTTGCCCAAAATCCTGCGTTCTTCGCAATGAAATCACCCAAAACTCTCTCACTGCGCGAATTCAGCGCTGTATCAATGTCTTGCAAGATCTCGACAACATACGAGCCAATCAACGCTACAATGAAAGGTGCACTCCATTCTTCGACATTTGTCATCAAATCATTAGCCGCCCGCTGCCGCTCAAAGCCATCGTAGCTTCGTGTTTGCAACGATCGCGCTACGAGCCAAGCCTCATTGGTTTTAGGGATGGCGAGGGAATCTTTTACAAATCTAAGCCTTGCAGGAATGAGAACCTGCTCTTGTCCGACGCGAACACCAAACTGTTCGCTCCATTGCCTATCATCGAGAATGCGCGCGATTTCTTGACCGGCTATGAGTGCAGTTGAACGAATTGCAGACGGGAAAGCTTCTGCAAGCAAGCGTTCGTCAAAACTGGTCAACATCTTTTGCTCGTCCATTCGCCTTTCTATCCAGATCTTGAGTGTCTGCAAAGCGCCTGCATGTCGTACAAACTCGCCAAGTTTTGTTTTTGG
>JAHDBR010000024.1 GCA_020630295.1 Sphingomonadaceae bacterium | reverse complement strand
GAACCCCCGACACGCGGATTATGATTCCGCTGCTCTAACCAGCTGAGCTACTCCGCCCCAGAAGGGCTGCAGCAGGGGTATTCCGCCTGCGCAGGCGGCGCATTTAGGGCGCAGTTTGGCTTCGGTCAACCGCGAAAGGCATATGTGCGCACAAAGTCCCACGGACCGCCGCGATATATATGCAGCGACAGGCCGCGAAAGCTGAACGGGCGCGGTTCGATATCGGGTTCAAGCGCAGCCTGAAGCGCCTTGGCATCGGCGGGGCTGACCTTGTTCTGGATGGTCACGTGCAGACGCGGCTTCTGCTGGTCTTGCGGGGTCAACAGACCGTGGAACCGGTCTGCCAAATCGTGCCAGATGGCGATCATATCAGGACTGGTCAGCTTGAGTGCAGTCCCCCGCCCCAAAGGCATTACGCCCTCCAAGAAACCGGCAACGGGCGCGTTTTCAGCAGCAATCGCAGCCAAGGCGCGCTTGACCTCTCCTTCGCAGGATGGCGGCAAAGCATGGAACAGAGTGACGTGCGCAGACAGGTAATTTCTTTCCGGCGGGAAGTGTTCATTGCGCAGCGCCGTGGCCCAATGTGCCATATCTTTGGGCAATTCTGCAGTGATGATAAACGGCGCGTCAGGGATAGTCCGGCCTCACATCTCGCCGCGCGAACGGCGCAACGCATACCAGCGCTCTACTGCGGCCTGATGGCCGGACAAAGTTTCATTAAACTCGTGTCCGCCCTTCCCGTCAGCCACCATATACAACGCGTCTGTCTTGGCGGGATCGAGTACGGCTGCAATAGCCTCGCGTCCCGGATTGGTAATCGGGCCATCGGGAAGGCCTGTCATCGTATAAGTGTTGTACCCGTTCACCGCAGCAATTTCAGACTGGCGGATGCGGCGGCCCAGCGGCTTGCCCTTGGTGATCGGATAGATGATCGTAGGGTCAGCCTGCAGCAGCATGTTGGTACGTACACGGTTGGAATACAGGCCTGCGACCATCCGGCGTTCGGAACCGACACCGGTCTCTTTTTCAACGATGGAGGCAAGGATTACCGCTTTTTCGGGCGTATCCACGGCAATGCCTGGCTTACGCTTGGGCCATGCTTCGGCAAGGTAATTGCGCATCGCAACCTGCATCCGCGCGAGCACTTTTGTTCGGTCTTCCCCGCGTTCAAAATCATAAGTGTCAGGAAGGACGCTGCCTTCCTCCGGCACAGGAATTTCGCCCGTCAGAAGCGGTTCTGCCATCAGTTTCTCATGCACCAGAATGGACGGAGTACCTTCCGGTATGGTGATGAAGCGCCGAATGACATCGCCGCTTTGAAAGGCATTGAGCATTGAGGATGCGCTGGAACCTGCGGGCAACATGAATTCACCGGCCTGAATCGCATCACCGCCGCCAAGTATCTTGGCGCGCAACAGAAAAGCGTCAGCCGAGCCGATATGCCCTTCTTCTTCAAGTTTACGCGCAACCGATGTGAGCGAAGATCCGGACGGGATCACAAAGGGCGAGTCTTCTTCAACCTCTGCGCCGCCATACCAGCCGCCCGCAAACCAGACACCTGCAGCTATCAGAATAGCGGCTACTAGCGCGACGGCGATGCAGCCGATCCGGCGCATATCAGTCTACCTTCGTCATTAGCAGGCTGGCGTTCGTGCCGCCAAAGCCGAAACTGTTGTTCAGTACAGCGCGGACTTCGCGTTTTTTCGCGGTCAACGGCACCAAATCGACGCCTTCGGTACCGTCATCGGGATCGTCCAGATTGAGCGTTGGCGGCACAATCTGGTCGCGAATGGCGAGAATGCAGAAAATCGCTTCGACCGCACCGGCACCGCCGAGCAAGTGTCCGATGGCTGATTTGGTGCTGCTCATGGACGCACCGCCCAGATCATCACCCAAAACGCGCTTCACCGCCGCCAGTTCGATTGTATCGGCCATTGTGGAAGTGCCGTGCGCATTGACGTAATCAATATCAGCAGGAGCAATGCCGGCCTTTTTGATCGCCATATTCATTGCAGCCTCTGCGCCCTTGCCTTCCGGATGCGGCGCAGTGACGTGATAGGCATCGCCCGACAGGCCGTAACCCACCACTTCGGCGTAGATTTTTGCGCCGCGAGCCTTGGCGTGCTCATATTCTTCCAGCACGACAACGCCTGCGCCCTCACCCATGACAAAGCCGTCGCGGCCCTTATCATAGGGACGACTGGCTTCGGTCGGCCGGTCATTCATGCTCATATTCAGCGCACGCGCCTGCGCGAAACCAGCAATGCCGATCGGGCAGATAGTCGCCTCTGCACCGCCTGCGAGCATAATGTCCGCATCATCGTCGCGGATCATCCGCGCAGCATCGCCAATTGAGTGCGCGCCTGTCGAACACGCCGTGACGACTGCGTGATTGGGGCCCATCAAACCATATTTGATCGAAACCTGGCCGGAAATCAGATTGATAAGCCGTCCGTGAACGAAATGCGGGCTCACCCGTCCCGGACCGCGATTGGCCAGAACCAGAGATTCGCTTTCAATGCCCGGCAAGCCGCCAATTCCCGATCCGATCGAGCACCCCGCACGCAGCTTCATAGAATCGGTCATCTCTTCGAGGCCGGCATCTTCGATTGCCTGTCCGGCCGCATCAATGCCGAAAACGATAAACGGATCGACCTGACGCTGGACTTTGTGATCCACCCGCTTGTCTGCATCGAACCCGTATTCGTGATCTTTAGGCTTCACCTCGCACGCGATGGTGCATTTCTGGTCAGAAGCGTCAAATTTGGTGATCGGACCGGCACCGCTTTTGCTGGCCAGAATATTTGCCCACGATGTTTCGACATCTCCGCCCAGCGGAGTAACAAGGCCAAGACCGGTTACGACAACACGACGCATTCTATTCTCCAAAACAGATGGCTACTCACCAAATAATATTAGGTCAGGTTACACCGGACCCTAAAGCACAGGACCGAAAAGCAATGCACCGAAAAGCAACAGGCCCGGCCCCGCAAAGGGTCGAGCCTGTCAATTTCCCGCCAGCACCCCAGAAGGACACGCCGTCACACGAGTGCGACGGGATGGGCAATTAGCCCTTATGCTCTTCGATGTACTTCGTAGCATCGCCGACGGTAGTGATTTTCTCAGCTGCGTCGTCAGGGATTTCAACGCCGAACTCTTCTTCGAACGCCATAACCAGTTCGACAATGTCGAGACTGTCAGCACCAAGATCATCAATGAAGCTGGATTCCTGGCTCACTTTGTCGGCTTCAACACCTAGGTGCTCAACAACAATCTTAGTAACGCGATCAGCGGTATCGGACATATTTTCCCTCTCAGAATTTGGGGGTTAGAAAGTTACCTGTCGCCCTAATGAACGTCGGGCGATGTGGCAAGAGGGATACGTTTGCAGATTTTACTCGGTAGGGGCGTCTGCTGCAGCTTCTACTTCATTAAAATGAATGTTCAGCTGCGCCTCCGCCCGGTCCCTGTCTGCGATCCTTTGCAGTCCCGATGTAGGGTAATCCTTACCAGGTTCAAGTTCCAGCACCCGTTGGTAATAATGTTCGGCTGCATCCAGATCGCCCTTCCCCTCGGCGCAAAGCCCGATGTTGAACAGGACGGAAATATTGTCCGGATTGGTTTGTTCCAACGCGCCAAACATCTCGCAAGACTTACCGATATCGCTTTTCGTCAGCTTTACAGCTTGTTTGAACAGCTTGCGGTCTTCCTTATTCAGCCCTTTCCGCTTTTCCAGGATGCGAAAGGTTTGGTCGCGAAATACCGGTGCCAGATCGTAACGGACTGTGCCTGCAAAACTGCTGACAAGCCCATCGAGCATCGATTCTATCGACGGAATTGAACTTTCGTCAGAACAATATTTCTCGCTTGCCGAAAGACTATCACGTTTGCTGTAAATTTCGGTCCCGTCAGACGCAATTAAGCGGATGCGCGGGTATAGCGTCACACTGAATTCAGAGCATTCATAGACCGACACTTCTTCGCGCAGGCATTTCTTTTCCTTGTCGCGCTTCGTGCAATTGGTAACGCGCTTGTCATCCAGCTCGGTTTCCAACGCTTCTGTGCCTGCCGAACCGCGCATAACAGCATCCACGGACGCGTCACTGGTCGGCACCAGCTGAAAATATGGCGCACCTTCGATCACAACATTTTCCAAGCGGTCTGTGATCGCAAATGACAGCGCAACACCCTTATCGCCGCTAAAATTCTCTATCGCTATGGTATGGATTGCCGCCGCATCGTCGACGCGCGCGGGGTAGATACCAGCAACCGGCAATACTTCCGCCGCAGCTGGCGCAGATATGCCCAAACCGCCTGCTAAGGCTGCACCATAAGCAAGTGTGAAACGCAATTTCATAAGTTACCCTCCGTATTCCCTAGCTGGCTTACAGGTAAAGGCGCGGCGTTTGAACCCTGTGTGAAGCAAGGTTTGCCTAGCGCCGCGAGAACGTGAGCAGAAAACTTATTCCGATGCAGGCTTCGGCGGTTCGACCACCCGAATATGGACGTCGCGCAACTGCCGGTTGCTGACCGCACTTGGCGCGCCCATCATCAAATCCTGCGCTTTCTGGTTGAGCGGGAATGCGATAACTTCGCGGATATTCGGTTCATCCGCCAGCAGCATGACGATCCGGTCAATGCCCGGTGCAGAACCGCCATGCGGCGGCGCGCCCAGCTTGAACGCTTCGATCATTCCGCCGAACTCTTTATCGACGGTTGCATTGTCATAACCGGCCAGTTCGAAAGCCTTGTACATAATTTCTGGCTTATGGTTCCGGATTGCACCGCTCGACAATTCATAGCCGTTGCACACAATATCGTACTGCCACGCCAGAATATCGAGCGGGTCCTGTGTCTCAAGCGCTTCCATCTCGCCCTGCGGCATGGAAAACGGGTTGTGACTGAAATCGACCTTCTTGTTCTCTTCGTCATATTCGAACATCGGGAAATCGACGATCCAACAGAATTTGAAGCAGCCTTCCTCAATCAGTTCGAGCTCTTCCGCGCAGCGTGTGCGGGCTGCACCGGCCAGCTTGGCGGCTTCTTTCTCTTTGCCAGCAGCAAAGAACAATCCGTCATCATCGCCGAGGCCCAGCTCGTCATACAGTTTGGCCATCAGTTCAGGGCCATGGTTCTTGGCAATTGGTCCGCCAAACTCGCCGCCCTTACGGGTGACATAGCCGAGACCGGCAAAGCCTTCCCCGCGGGCCCAATTGTTCATATCATCGAAGAACTTGCGGCTCTTCTCATGCGTTTTCGGCGCGGGCACAACGCGAACGACGCCGCCGCTACCAACGATCTTTTCGAACAGACCAAAGCCGGACTTTTCAAAATGACTGGTGACATCGCTGATTATCAGCGGGTTGCGCAAATCAGGCTTGTCGCTACCATATTTCAGCATCGCTTCCTTATATGGAATGCGCGGAAATTCACCCGATGGCGTGACAGTCTTGCCGTCTGCAAACTCTTCAAACACACCGGCAAGAACAGGTTCCAGCGCCTGAAACACGTCTTCCTGCGTAACGAAGCTCATTTCCAGATCGAGCTGGTAAAATTCGGGACTGCGGTCAGAACGCAAATCTTCGTCGCGGAAACATGGTGCAATCTGGAAATAGCGGTCAAAACCGGCCACCATCAGCAATTGCTTGAACATTTGCGGCGCCTGCGGAAGCGCATAGAAGCTGCCGGGATGCAGGCGGCTTGGCACCAGATAGTCACGCGCGCCCTCAGGACTGGACGCGGCCAGAATAGGTGTCTGGATTTCATTGAAACCCTGATCGGTCATGCGGCGGCGGATCGAAGAAATAACCTGACTGCGCAGCATGATGTTTTTGTGCATCGTCTCGCGGCGCAAATCGACAAACCGGTATTTCAGGCGAATATCTTCGGGATACTCTTGCTCACCGGCCACTGGCAGCGGCAATTCGTCCGCTTTCGACTGGATTTCGACATTGCGCGCAAACACCTCGATCTCGCCGGTTGGCAGATTGGCGTTTGTCGTACCTTCTGCGCGCGCCTTTACCTCGCCGTCGATAGTGACGACGCTTTCCACACGCAGACCGTCAAGAATCGGCAATGCGGGCGAATCTTCATCCGCCACGATCTGCGTGAGGCCGTAATGGTCGCGCAAATCGACAAACAATACGCCGCCATGATCGCGCTTGCGGTGAATCCAGCCGGACAAACGGACGGTTTCGCCAACATTTGCCTTGGTTAGGGCTGCGCAGTTGTGGGTACGATAGGCGTGCATCTAATATCTTTCCAATTTTGCGGCTATGGCGTTACAGGCGCTTCGTTCGCGCACTCGCTCTAATCTATGGGCGGGCTAACAGGGGAACTGCGGTGTTTTGTCAAGGTGACAGAGCGCCACTGCCAGTCCCGAGTGGCGGTACTCCGCCCGCTTATAGAATGTGACTGATGAAAATACACGATCTGATTACGACGACCGAAGCTCTTGACGATTTGGTCAGCCGCCTCGAAAAATCCGATTTCGTAACCGTGGACACAGAGTTCATGCGCGAAAACACCTATTGGCCGGAACTCTGCCTGGTGCAGATCGCCAATGATGAGGAAGCAGCAGCGATTGACCCGCTGGCAGACGGGCTGGACATGACCAGCCTGCTCAATCTGATGTGCGATAATGAGGATGTCCTCAAAATCTTCCACGCTGGCGGTCAGGATGTGGAGATCATCTACAATCTTACCGGCAAAACGCCGCACCCAATTTTCGACACACAGATCGCAATGATGGCAATTAGCCAGAGCGAACAGATCGGTTACGCCAATCTGGTCGAAAGCTGGCTGGGCATTACCGTAGATAAGGGTGCACGCTTCACCGATTGGAGCCGCCGCCCGCTAACCGACCGCCAGATCGAATATGCTATTGGTGATGTGACCTATCTCAGCGAGATCTTTCCGCTGATGCTGAAAAAACTGGTCAAAACGGGTCGCGGGAAATGGCTCAATGCCGAGATGGAAAAGCTCGCCGATCCGGATAATTACCGCAACGATCCGGGCAAAGCGTGGAAGCGCATCCGTTCTGCCGGACGCAATCCGCAGGTTCTGGGCCGTTTGAAAGCGCTGGCAGCCTGGCGTGAGGGTGAGGCGCAGCACAAGGACATTCCCCGCGGCCGTATCATGCGCGACGAGACGCTGGCTGATGTCGCCAGCCATCCGCCTAAAAAGCAGGCCGACCTGGCCAAAGTGCGCGGTCTCTCCAACGCGTGGCGTGAAAACGATATTGGCAAGCGGATGATGAAGGTGCTGGAAAGCGCCGAACCTTTGCCCAAAGATGAAATGCCGCAGAAAACCAAACGCGGTGCACCATTGGGTAAAGAAGGCGCGTTGGTGGCCGATCTTCTCAAATTGCTGCTGAAAATCCGCGCGCGCGAAATTGAAATTGCCAGCCGCCTGCTCACCAAATCTGACGAATTGGAAGCGCTGGCTGCCGGCATCCGCGATCTGCCAATTCTTCAAGGCTGGCGGTACGAAGTATTTGGTAAGGACGCGCTCCAACTGGTCGAAGGGAAAACCGGTTTTGCGGTTAAAAACGGCAAGTTGGTCATGACGCACATCGATGATTTGCAGGCCGAGATGGCGGCAGAGCCGGAAGTGCCTGAGATCGCAGAATCCGCGGATACCGCAGGCACACCTGTGGATGAAGCAACCGAGTGAGCACCTACCTTCCTACTATCAAGCAGCTGCAATATCTGGTTGCGTTGCACGAAGCGGGCCATTTTGGCCGTGCAGCTGAAGCAAGTTTTGTCTCTCAATCGACATTATCCGCGGGCATTCGCGAGCTGGAAACACTGCTCGGCGTAACACTGGTCGAACGTAGCCGCCGGGTGGTCCGGTTCACTCCGCTTGGCGAACAAGTGGTGAGCAAAGCGCACAAATTACTGCGCGAGGCAGAGGAATTGAGCGAGCTCGTCCAGGCTTCGGGCAAGCCGCTATCGGGCGAACTGAGGCTCAGCGTCATTCCGACTATCGCGCCATTCCTATTGCCGAAAATGCTTCCGAGACTGCGCAAGGAGCGGCCCGCCCTGAAACTCTACCTTCGCGAGGAGACAAGCGCGGATGCGATTGAATCGCTGCATCATGGACGCTGTGACTGCGTTCTTCTGGCGCTGCCCTTCGCCACTGGCGATGTTGAATATGAGCACATCGCAGATGACCGGTTATACGTTGCGTTTCCCAAAGGGGCGCCAACCGACCCGCCTGACTCTGTCCCTCCATCCATGATCGACGAAGGGCATTTGCTGCTGTTGGAAGACGGGCATTGCCTGAAAGAGCACGCGCTTGCGGCCTGCAATCGCCCCGAACTTAATGCCAGTGCCACGATGATCGGCACCAGTCTGCACACTTTGGTACAGATGGTCGATAACGGGCTGGGAATGACTATGCTGCCCCAAATGGCGATCGAGGCAGGCATTCTGGCTGGGACCGAAGTGAATGCCCGTCCCTTGGAAGCCGCAAACCCGACCAGACAGATTGCGCTGGTATGGCGCAAGGCGTCCCCACGTGCCGAAGAGTTCCGGTTATTGGCAGAAGAACTTCGAGCGGGCTAAGTCGAAACTATGTTACATTCACTATTTGTTGGTAAATATCCTGTTATAGCAATTCGCATAATAAGATTGTCAAGAATATGGGAATGGTCATGCGCTCGTATAATCGGTTTAAAACAGATCAGACAGTAGGCTGCACTGTAGGCAAGAAACAGGGCAAGGTTTCACTCTATAACCTGTCCAGCGGCGGCTGCATGATTGAAACGAAAAGCAAGTACGCCCAAGAAGGCGCGCGCATCGTGATCGATTTGACCGATACTTTATCAATGTCTGGCAAAATAGTCTGGCGTGTCGACCAGAGCGCAGGGATCAAATTCGACATTCCTCTGCATCCGAAAATTGTCGAAAAGTTCGGCTATTCGGAAGACGAAGAGTTTGACCGGAATGATCCGCGTGACCGGTTTGGTATTCCGTTGGTCAATTACGCACATGCTGGTGCGGGGATGATCGAATAAACGGTCAATCCATGTGTTTGAGGCCAACCCTCAAATAATCCCAACCCGTTATCACTGTCAGAATGGCAGCACCCCAAAGGCTCGCCAATCCGACGAGATGAATCCACTGCTCGGACAGCGGACGCACAGCATCTTCCAACAGTATCGGCGGCGGTCCGTGAACCGCCCCGCCCGCGATTAGCGCGCCCAGAGCGACCAGCTGCAGCGTAGTTTTCCATTTCGCCAGTTTTGTGACAGGCACGGAAACCTGCAGCCCGGCCAAAAATTCTCGTAAGCCAGACACCGCAATTTCACGCATCAGAATGATCAGCCCTGCTATAACGTGCAGATCGCCAACATATGGTCCGCGCAAATATCCTTGGGCCGTCAGCACAAGAATCACCGCAGCGACCATGATCTTGTCCGCAATCGGGTCCAGAAAGATGCCGAGCTTACTCACTGCACCACTTGACCGGGCGAGGTAGCCGTCAAAATAATCTGTAATCGCCATCAAACCGTAAAGCACAGTCGCGAGTGCATATCCCAGCTTCCAATCCGGCCACCATAAAAGAGCCGCAAGCAACGGGACAGCCACAATACGCGACAGCGTGAGCAGATTTGGAAGCGTCAACATATCCCGACCCTTAGCGGAGGTTAGCGGTGGGCAAAAGCACCTGATTGCGCTTGTTCACCCTCTTTGCCCTTGTCCAAGCCTGCCAAACAGTTAGACCATACAGCGAATTGGGGCAGCGAACGGGAACCTATGACCACCACAACGCATCTTTTGAACCGCAGGCGTTTCTTGCCGCTGTTCATCACCCAGCTGTTCAACGCGTTTAACGATAATCTGTACAAGAATGCGATGGTCCTGTTCGTCGTGTACAGCGTCTATAATTCAGAAGCCGAAGAAGGCTTGTTCAGCTCCATCGCGTCCGGCCTGTTTATTTTACCGTTCTTCATCTTGTCCGCGATTGCCGGACAATTGGCCGATATGCGGGACAAAGCATCGATCATCCGCAAAGTAAAAGCGTGCGAAATCTTGCTGATGATCATTGGTGCTGCGGGCCTTTATCTGGCGTGGCGCGGCATCGCGGTGCACAGCTTTGCTATCCCGCTCATGCTGTTTGCGCTGTTCCTGACCGGCGTCCAATCAACGTTTCTCGGACCCATTAAGTACGCGATATTGCCGCAGCATCTCAAAAAGGATGAAGTGCTGGCAGGCACCGGGCTGGTAGAGGCTGGCACCTACATTGCTATTTTGGCGGGGACTATTTTGGCAGGCTGGATCGCGGTCGAAGTGGCTGCTGTGGCGATCATTATTACCTCTGTCATTGGTTATTTTATAAGCCGCGAGATCCCTCCGGCACCGCCCCAAGGCGAAGTGGAAAAGCTGGACTGGAACATATTTCGCGCATCGGTCAATCTGATCCGTGACACGATGCACAATCGCGAAGTGTATTACGCGATCCTGGCAATCAGCTTCTTCTGGACGATTGGCGCGGTCTTGTTCATCCAGTTTCCGCCACTGGCGAAAAACGTGATTATGGCCAGCAAAGAAGTGGCAAGCCTGTTCCTGGTCGTATTCTCGGTTGGTGTCGCAATCGGCTCTGTCTCGGTCAATGCGCTGCTAAAAGGGACCGTTTCCGCGCGCTATTCTCCATCGTCTGTGGTCGTGATGGGCTTGTTCGTTGTCGCATTCTATTTCGTCGCGCGGCTTTGGGGGGCAGACCAGCCTACTGAATTGCTGGGCGTTACCGAATTCCTTGCATGGCCCATGGCGACAATTCTGCTGCTATGTCTGTTGGGCATAGCCATCGCGGGCGGAATGTTCGTGGTTCCGCTCTATGCGTTTCTGACCACGCGCGTCGCGCCCGAACAGGCTGCCAGAACGATTGCCGCCAACAATATCGTCAATTCAGGCGCGATGGTTGTGGGGGCGCTGATCGTTATGGCACTTAACGCTGCCAGCGTACCAGTGACCGAACAGCTATTGCTGAGTGCGGGAATGTGTGTGGTGTCCGCATGGCTCGGCCGCAGGTTGTACCGTGCGGAGATTCCGGCTCGCGCAGCCGAGTAAATTTAAAGAATGGGCGGCGCTCAGATCAGGCGATGAAGGCCATGACGGCCACAAAGCATCCGACATACGCCAAAAGGAAGCCGCGCACATCATCGGAGGTCAGATGAAATTTCGGGCGCGCAGGGACCGGGGCTGCATCCGCCCGGATATGCGGCGGAAGCGAGGCGAGAAATGGATGGCCTGCAGTTTCATCGGTGACAACTAGTGATCTACGCATGGCGATCCTGTTAACGGATCAATAACCATGTGACTTTCGCGAAGTCTCAGGCGTTACAGAGTGGGACAGTTGCACCAAGTTCGCCGAAAATGGGGAACAATTGCGCGCCCTAGTCCGCGCAATTTTCCGCCATCTCCATTACGATCTCCCATTCCTCCTGCCGGACCTCGCTCACCGACAGGCGCATCAGTTTGACCAGTTCCATTTCCGCCAAGCGTGGTTCCGCCTTGATTTGTTGCAGCGTTACAGGATTTGCCAATTTGGAAACGGGCCTGATTTTGACGGCCGCCCATTTACCATCCGGGTCAGTAGGATCGAGCAGCCCTGCCTCGGATACTTCAGCAATTCCTACAATTTCCAACCCGACATTTGAGTGATAAAAAAACACCTGATCGCCGGATTCCATCGCTTGCAAATTATTCTTTGCCCGATGATTGCGCACGCCGTCCCAAACGCCTTCTCGCTCTTTTACAAGATCGTTCCAGCTATAGGCAAAAGGCTCTGATTTCATCAACCAACGGCGTGTCATTATCAGGTTTCCTAAAGTATTGGTCTGTCCGTTTTCCTAGAACAGGTTTGCCAAAGGTATTTCATAATCCAAATGGCGGTAAAAATTAACCACTTATTGAAGATAAACTGCCACCACGCAAACTGATCAATTGCCGGGGAGTATGCGGCCTGTAAGCCGTGCGAACTATGTTCAGTCTGAAAGCTAAAGCCGTCGGAAGCAAAAAACGCGCGGAGCGTGATATCGTCGCGCTGGGCATAGCTGTGGCAGCGATAATTATGTTCTTGGGCACCGGTAGCTCGGTAATGCCGCAAATCGCCAGAAGCTGGATGTTCGGCGCTCAGGCGCCCGATCCGATCCTGATCAACGCACTGCTTCTCAATATTGCCCTCGTAGTATTTGGCCTAAGGCGTTACCGCGAGCTGATTATCGAAATCGAACAGCGCCGCGCCGCCGAAGAGATCGCCAGAGAGCTTTCTGAAATTGATCCGCTTACCGGATGCCTAAACCGCAGAAGTGCAGCACCGGCCACAGACAAGCTGATTGCCAAGACCGATGACGAAGTTGCTTTCATGATGATCGATTTGGACAATTTCAAACTGATCAATGATCTCAACGGGCACAAAGCGGGCGACCATATTCTGCAGACTACAGCAAAGCGTATTCGCGAAGGTCTCCCAGCTGGTTCGGTACTGGCCCGCCTTGGCGGTGACGAATTTGCCTGTGTTGTCAATTTCAAGGAAGCATCGCCCGATCGTATTGATCAGCTAGCTGCCGACATTATCGAACGCACATCGCGGCCGATTGATATTAATAGCGTTCCAATCGAAATTACCATCTCGGTAGGCATCTCGAGTACGATGTCCATCGGCGAAGCAGAAGCTACCAATCCTGACGGTGACACGCTGATGCACCGCGCTGATATCGCGATGTATCATGCGAAGAAGAAGGGCAAAAACCGTTACTTCTGGTTCGAAAATACAATGGAAAGCGAATTGCGTTTCCGCAATGATATTGAGAACGGCATTCGCCGCGGCATCGCGGACGGTGCTTTCGTTCCATATTATGAACAGCAGGTGGATCTAGATACCGGTGAACTGGTCGGCTTCGAAATGCTGGCCCGATGGAATTCGCCGGAACTCGGCTTAGTGAATCCGTCAGTTTTTATCCCTGTCGCTGAAGAAATCGGCCTGATCAGCCCGTTATCGGAATCGCTGATCGCGCAGGCTTTTGCCGATGCAAAAGAATGGGACCCCAAACTGACGCTTGCCGTCAATATCTCTCCAATACAGCTGCGTGACCCTTGGTTCTCGCAGAAATTGCTCAAATTGCTGGTTAAAGAAAACTTCCCGCCTGAACGGTTGGAGATCGAAATTACCGAAAGCTGCCTGCACGAGAATATCGGCGTGGTAAAATCCATGATCACTAGCCTCAAGAACCAAGGCGTAAAAATCAGCTTAGATGATTTTGGCACCGGCTATTCCAGCCTGGCGCAGCTTCGCACTCTGCCGTTTGACCGTCTGAAAATCGATCGCAGCTTCGTTGGCGAACTGAACGCAGAAGAAGCCTGCGACAAGATTGTAAACGCGATCATCGCTTTGGGAGACGGGCTGGCTATGCCTGTAACTGCCGAAGGAATCGAAGACGAGCGCATTCTCAGCGCGCTTCGCGGTAAAGGCCAGATGAAGGGTCAAGGCTATCATTATGGCCGCCCTGAACACGCAGCGGACGTACGCAAGCGCCTCGCCGGACTTGGGTTGCTGGTGGCTGATCCGGTATCAGGCAAGCCCATCGACAACGCATCTTCAGAACGTCAGACCAAATCCGCCTGAATGAACTCCAGGCATCGGATTGCCTAAGTTGAGCGGCTGATACTGGACGCAGCCGGTGATGATGCATAGATGCGCACAACTATGCGCGTTTCCTTCACCAAGATGCACGGCCTCGGCAATGATTTCATCATGCTGGATGCGCGCGCGCAGACGCTTCCCGATATAACGCCGAAAGTGGCGGCAGCCCTCGCCAACCGGCATACGGGTATCGGCTGCGACCAACTGATTGTTCTAGGGCCGTCAACCTTGGCAGATTTCCGGATGCGCATATTCAATGCGGATGGCGGCGAAGTGGAAGCCTGCGGGAACGCCTCGCGTGCGGTCGCCTTGCTGCACGGAGAAGACGCTGCAGTCGAAACGGATGGCGGTGTCATCCACGTCTCTCCAACTGATGGCGGCGCCCGTGTCGATATGGGCAAACCATCCTTCAACTGGCAATCTATCCCGCTGGAGTATGCAATGGACACGCAGGCAATGCCGGTCTCTTGGGAAATGCTGACCAGCCCCGCTGCGATTAATGTCGGCAACCCTCATGTTGTGTTCTTTGTATCCGATACAGAAGCGGTGCCGCTTGACCGTTTGGGTCCGCTGATTGAAACCGATCCGCTATTCCCGGAACGCATTAACGTGAATGTCGCGGATATTCGCGACGGCACTATCAATTTGCGCGTGTGGGAGCGCGGTGTAGGTTTGACGCGCGCGTGCGGAACGGGTGCCTGCGCCACTGCCGTCGCAGCCATCCGTCAAGGTAAAGTCACTTCCCCTGCATCAGTACGGCTTCCCGGCGGCACGCTGCAAATCGCATGGGCGGAAGGCAGCTCTATCATGATGGAAGGTCCGGCCACAGAATCCTATCGCGGCTCGTTCGAATGGGATGACTTCGCGTGACGGAGCAAAGTGGATCAGAGGTCATTAGTCTGGGCTGCAGGCTCAATATTTCGGAAAGCGAACAGATTAAGGCGATGTTGGCGGGCGAGGAAAATATCGTCGTGGTCAATAGCTGCGCGGTGACTTCCGAAGCCGTCCGCCAGACACGCCAAGCAATCCGTAAAGCGCGCAAGAGCAATCCGGATGCACGCCTGCTGGTCACAGGCTGCGCTGCGGATATTGAGCGCGATCAACTGGGCGCCATGCCGGAGGTTGACGGTCTGGTAGCCAACACGGCCAAGCTGGACCCGCGTGCATGGAACGTCCCGCTGGACGCGCCTCCTTTTGTGCCCAGCCGCACCCGCGCTTTTATCGCCATCCAGAATGGCTGCGACCACGCCTGTACTTTCTGCGTTATCCCGCAAGGCCGCGGGAAAAGCCGGTCCATGTCAATTGCGCTGGTTTTGGCAGAAATTGCCAAACATCTTGATCTGGGCGCGCCAGAAATTGTCCTGACAGGTGTCGATGTCACATCATGGGGGCATGACCTGCCCGGCAGCCCGCCACTCGGTTCGCTTGTGCAAGAGATTTTGCGCGCATTTCCTGCCCTGCCCCGCTTGCGTATGTCCTCGCTCGACGGGGTCGAGATCGACCAGCAGCTCGAAGAATTATTCGCCAGCGAGGAACGGCTGATGCCGCATCTGCACCTCTCGCTCCAGCACGGCCATGATATGATGTTGAAACGGATGAAGCGCCGCCATTTGCGCGCCGATGCGGTGGAATTGGTGCAGCGGTTAAAACAGCGCCGGCCCGAGATTGCCATCGGTGCCGATCTGATCGCTGGCTTCCCCACCGAAGACCCGGAAATGCACGCGGCAAATCTCTCGATCATCCAAGATTGCAACATCGTCCATGGACATATTTTTCCCTATTCGCCCCGCCCCAATACGCCTGCCGCACGGATGCCGCAGTTGGACCGCAGCATCATAAAGCAGCGTGCAGCAGAATTGCGCGCAGCGGTCGCACAGCAGCGCATGAAATGGCTCGATAGTTTGGTGGGCAAGCCGCTTTCAGTTCTCGCGGAAAGGGACGGTACAGGCTATGCGCCTAACTTTGCCCGCGTCAAAGTGCCTGAAGGTACCGCACCGGGCAGCATATTGACCCTGCGCCCCGGATCACACGATAAAGGTTTGCTGCAATGAGCGAGACAAGCTGGACTGAGAAGGTCTTTGGCGGATTCCGCAAAACGTCCGAACGCCTCTCGTCGAACCTGACCGGCGTAGTTGGCACCGCAAAGCTGGACGACAGCACGCTGGATGACGTGGAAGACGCGCTGATCATGTCCGATTTGGGCCCCAGCGCGGCCGCTCGTATTCGCGCGAAACTGGCGGAGAAACGCTTCGGCCTGAACATCAGCGAAACCGAACTGCGCGAAGCGGTGGCAGAAGAGATCGCTGAAATCCTCCGTCCAGTGGCCAAGCCGCTGGAAGTGGTCGCATTCCCTCGCCCGCAAGTTGTGCTGGTCATTGGTGTGAACGGCAGCGGGAAGACCACCACCATCGCCAAGCTGGCGCATCTGTTTCAGGAAGATGATTACGGGGTCATGCTGGCCGCAGGCGACACATTCCGCGCCGCAGCTATTGGCCAGTTGGCCACATGGGCCGAACGGATTGACGTGCCGCTTATTCGCGGACCAGAGGGCGGCGATCCGGCGAGCATCGTGTTTGACGCCGTAAAAGCCGCGACCGATCAGGGGATTGATGCGCTCGTGGTGGATACTGCGGGCCGGCTCCAGAACAAGCGTGAGCTGATGGAAGAGCTGGAGAAAATCCGCCGCGTCCTTGGCCGCCTTAACCCCGAAGCACCGCATGATGTGGTGTTGGTGCTGGATGCGACAAACGGCCAGAACGCCCTCGCCCAGATCGAGACGTTCAAGGAAGTTGCCGGTGTCACAGGCCTGATTATGACCAAGCTGGACGGGACCGCCCGCGGCGGTGTTCTGGTTGCGGCCGCAGAGCAATTCGGTCTGCCCATCCATGCGATCGGCGTGGGTGAAACTATTGAAGATTTGCGCCCGTTCGATCCCGATCTGGTCGCCAAAGTAATTGCCGGAGTAGCCTGATGACTGACACTACAGAGAAGAAATCGGGCGGTGGCTGGATCAGCGTTGCAGCCGATTACGGGCCGCTTCTGGTCTTCCTTGGCGTGTATAAATATTTCGCGCCTGACGAAAGCGATGCGGTGGCCGAAGTCGCCGCCGTCATCAAGGGCACGCTCGCATTTATGGTGGCGGCAGTAATTGCGCTTGCCGTTTCCAAATGGAAGCTGGGCAAAGTGTCACCGATGCTGTGGTTTTCGACTGCATTAATCGTGGGCTTCGGCGGATTGACCATCTTCTTTGGCGACCCGACTTTCGTGCAGTTAAAACCGACAATTATCTATTCGCTATTCGGGGCCGCATTGGTCATTGGCTGGCTGCGCGGAAAAGCACTGCTCAAAATTTTGCTAGAGGCCGCTTTTGAAGGGCTGACTGATGCAGGCTGGTTGAAGCTGTCGCGCAATTGGGCGTTTTTCTTCTTCTTCCTAGCAGCGCTGAATGAAATCCTGCGGTATCTCTATAACGTAGAAAATGGCACGTTCGAGACGTGGCTGTGGGCCAAGTTCTGGGTGTTCATGCCGCTCACATTCCTGTTCACCTTCACCCAAATTCCCATGCTGATGCGCCACGGACTGGACCCTGAGGCAAAGAGTGATGTGGTCAAGGATGAACCGCCAACAGGCTCGTAAGCTTTCCTACTCGCTGAAATTATGATCTTGCATAGCGAGAGGGCCTCGCTGTGTAGTCTGCTCGCATAATAAGGACTGCGCCCCCCCTTCTGGCGCAAGGTGTCACCCAGTCAGAAACGATATTTGTTCAAGATATACAATGCTTTGAGCGGAATATCAAAGTTGACACTGTGTCGCCTTTGTCACCCAAGTAACAACTGCCGGCTCTAAATGCGGACCTGACTGCCCAGCTCCACCACCCGATTGGTCGGCAGCCGGAAGAACTCCATCGCAGTGGCCGCATTGCGCAGCATCCACGCGAAAATCTTCTCCCGCCAGATGGGCATTCCCGGATCATCGGATGGCAGCAATGTCTGGCGTGAAAGGAAGAAGCTGGTTTGCATCATATCAAACTCGCCGCCGCACCGGTCCATCTTCTTCAGCCCAAGCGGTACATCGGTTTCTTCCATAAAGCCGTAATGCAGAACCGCGCGGAAGAACCCGTCACCCAGATCATGATATTCGCATCGCGTTTCCGGATCGACATATGGTATTTCAGCAATCTGGATCGTCAGGATCACGACCCGCTCATGCAGAACTTTGTTGTGCTTGATATTATGCAGCAGCGCAGAGGGCACACCTCCGGTCGATGACGCCATAAAGATTGCGGTGCCGGGAACGCGGGTCGCACTGTTCTTTGCCGATTTGGCGAATATCTCGATTGGCAGCGATACTTCGCTCATCCGTTCGCGCATCAGCTTGCGGCCGCGTGCCCAAGTGGTCAGCAAGGTAAAGGCCAGCGCGCCCACCAAGAGCGGGAACCAGCCGCCTTCGGGCACTTTGGTCAGGTTGGCGGCGAAATAGGCGCCATCCACAATCAGGAACAGCAGCACCACGGGCGCAGCATACCACCAGCGCCATTTCCAAACTCCTACCAGCAACACCGCCATCAGCAGCGTATCAATCGTGACTGCGCCGGTCACAGCAATACCGTAAGCAGACGCAAGGTTGGACGAGTTCTGGAATGTCAGCACCAGAATGATAACCGCCACCATCAGCGCCCAATTCACAATCGGGATATAGATTTGTCCGGCCTCGGTCACGCTGGTGTGGCGGATTGAAAGGCGCGGAATGAAGCCCAGTTGCATGGCTTGATGGGTGATCGAAAACGCGCCGGAAATGACAGCCTGACTGGCGATGAAAGTTGCGCAGGTCGCCAAGAGGACCAGCGGCAATCGCCATTCCTCCGATGCGAGGAAGAAGAACGGGCTCTGGATCGCCTCCGCAGCTTGCGCAGCGGGCAAACCCATGACCATTGCGCCCTGGCCAAAATAATTGAGCAGCAGGCATGGCATGACAAAGCCAAACCAGGACAGGCGCATCGGACCTCGGCCAAAATGCCCCATATCCGAATAGAGCGCCTCAGAACCCGTCACCGCCAATACGACTGAACCAAGCGCCAAAAAGGCCAGCATCCCGTCAATGACGAAGAAGTTGACCGCATAATACGGGTTGAGCGCCCACAGGATTTCCGGCGTTTTAACGATCTGCATAATGCCCAGAAACGCGATCACTGTGAAATAGACGATCATCACCGGGGCAAATAGCGCGCCAACCTTCGCCGTGCCGCGCTTTTGCAGCACAAACAGGAACACCAGTAATGTCAGCGCAATCGGGATAACATAACCGGACAATTGTTCGTCCACCACGGTCAGTCCTTCAACCGCCGATAGGACCGAAATAGCCGGCGTAATCATGCTGTCGCCGTAGAAAAGCGATGTCGCAAAGACACCCAGCAGCACCGCCACCCAGGCATATTTGGATTTCCCCAGCTTGCTGGAAAGCAGCGCCACGAGCGCCAAGCTACCGCCCTGCCCTTTATTATCTGCGCGCATCAGGATGGACACATACTGGATAGAAACGACCAGCGTCATCGACCAGAAGATCAGACTGATGACGCCGAGAATGTGCAGATTATCAAGCGCCAGCGGATGCGGCCCGACAAAGGTCTCACGAAACGCGTAGAGCGGGCTTGTGCCGATATCCCCGAACACAATACCAATCGCGCCCACCGCAAGAGCTGTCTTCGAGGCGCTATGCCCGGATTCCAGCCCCGGGGGCGGAGATACTTTGTGTTGAGAGGCTTCGCTCATAAGATCGGTTGAACCGACACCACAATAACGGCGCAATTATCGCCAGACGAAAGGCGGCGGCAACTAGCAGTAACCTTCGCCCCCTGCAACCACAGCCCGTTACTAACCCAGCGCGGTTCTATTGCGGCACAGCCTTATTGCTGCGCGGCGGTCTGCGCCAATAGCTGGTCAAGGCGGTCCAACCGCAATTGCATATCTGGCCGCCACTCGGCATCTGACGGTGCATCCTCAAGCATCTGCGCCCACAAATTCCGCGTTTCGAGAGGCCTGCCATTGCGCAAATGCGCGATGCCGAGGAAGTACTTGGGTGCAGGGTTGGCGGGATCAATCCGCTCTGCCCGAGCATAGGCATACATGGCCGGCGGAGTGAGCGAACCGGCAGCGTGTTCGACAAGCGCATTGCCCATCGCTACCCACGCCTCCACATCTCGCGGATCATCCTGAACCGCGTTGCGCAACATATTGGCGGCATCCTGATACTGTCCCTTGCGGGCAAAGGCATCGGCGACGGTCACAAACCGGCTAGGGATGGATTCGGGATCGAAATAGACACGGCGCGCTTCGATCATCAGTTCGTTGCCCTCAGTTACCTGAACGGCGGCGGCTTTTGGCGCGCCGGGATATTCCGGCCAGCCTTGCACAGCATATCCGGTCAGACCAAACAGCAATGCCGCGCCGAATAAGGTCCAGCCTGCCTTGGGCAGCTTCAGGAGCAGTACCGTGGCAGCGAAGGTTACCACGCCGAGCAACAAGATAGGCAGCCAGTTCATTTGGCTTCCCTCCGGAAACGCCCGCGTAGGACAAACAGCGCTATCACCAGCAGCATCAGCGGAATGGCGAAAAGCGGCCATGTTGTCTCGCTGACGGTCGGCGCATAGCTCACATAATCCCCGTACCGTTCCACCAGCCAGGCACGGATAGCCTCGGGCTCTTCCCCGGCTGCGATACGGCTGCGAACCTGATGACGCATATCGCCCGCCATCGGTGCATCGCTATCGGCAATCGACTGGCTCTGGCATTTCAGGCAGCGAAGCGTCTGCATCAAGTCTTGCGCAGCGGCTTCTTGCGCGGGATCCTGCAATTGCTCGTATGCCAGCGGCGCAGGCGGCAGCGATTGCTGCGCTGATGCAATGGAGGCCAGCCCCAGCAAGCAGGCAATCGCGATGATGACGGCCCTTGTCACGAGCCTGCCTCTTGCAGCTTCTGCAGCAACATCGGAATGTGCTCTGCGCGAATGTCACCAAGATGCTGGTGCTGGATTATACCATTGCCATCGATCACGAAAGTTTCAGGAACGCCTGAAGAGCCTATAGCTAACTGTATTTCGGACAGATCATCGGCGCCAATGCGCGTGTAAGGATTGCCGTAGCGTTCAAGGAACTTCGCAACGTCTTCCGGCTTGTCACGAATGGCGACACCGACGATTTCTACGCCCTGTTCCCTGAGCGCCTCCAGCTGCGGGGCTTCCGCAATGCAAGGCACGCACCAGCTTGCCCATATGTTGAGCAATTTCGGCTTTCCATCTTGTAGATCCGCCAGCGCGACACCGGGCCTGTCCGGGCTCGCGGGGCGCAGATCAAATTGCGGCATTGGCTGACCTACCATCGCGCTTTCGATGAATTCGTCTTTCGGCTGCGTCAATTGATAGGCGGCCAGACCGGCAAAGCCGAAAAACAGCGCCAAGGGAACCCAGAGCATTAAGCGTTTCATACTGGTGCTTCCTCGTCCCGGTAGCGCGCCTGTTCTTCCAAGCGCGCCTTCGCATGGCGGCGTTTCAAATCACCACGCAAGCGCCCGATCAACGCCAGTAATCCGCCAAGCGCAACCAGAATGCCGCCATACCAGATGAAGGTCACAAACGGCTTCCACCAGAGGCGAAGTTGCCAGCGCCCCTGCCCGGCTTCATTTCCGATAACGGCGTAGAGCTGCCCGTTCCACCGCGTGGCAAGCGTGCTCTCTGTCGTCTCTTGCTCAGGCGCCCAGAAATTGCGCGTCTGCGGTTTGAGTATAGCAGTTTCGCCGCCCTCATATTTAGCCGAAAGGTCACCTTGTATGGCCGTCCAGTTAGGTCCTGCAACGGGCTTCACTTGATCAAGCGTCACCGTCCATGGCCCGACTTGCGCGGATTGTCCGATCTCAACCGCAGCGAGGCGTTCTTCCGAAAATGCAGACTCGCTGGCCATACCGAAAAGGGCCACAGCCAGACCAAAATGAGCCACAACCATTCCCCAAGTCGCAATCGGAACGCGCCGCAAATTGCGTCCGCGCAGCGGCATAAAACTGCCCACTGCAAGCCCGATCGCAATGGCCAGCCCCAACATTGCCAGAATGCTGTAATCGCCCATAACGATCACCAGCAGCAAAGCTGCCGCCATTATCGCGGCGACTATCGCCAGCGGCAGTTTGATCCGCCGGATGCTGTCCCCCTTCCATCTCAAAAGCGGGCCAATGGCCATGACGATCAGCATCGGGATCGTAAAAATAGCACCGACCGGATTGAAATATGGCGGCCCCACCGACACCCGGACGTCGAACGCCTCGGTCAATAGAGGGTACAATGTGCCCAGCAGGACAATCCCCAATATCGCGCTGAGCATGACATTGTTAAACACCAATGCCCCTTCGCGCGATGTGACAGAGAACCGCTCGCCTTCCGCAACGCTACCTGCCTTCAATCCGAACAACAGCAGTGCGCCGCCCACATACAGGATCAACAAGGCCAGAATGAAGGTGCCGCGTTCGGGATCGACCGCAAATGCATGGACGCTTGTAAGGATGCCGGAACGAACCAGAAAAGTCCCCAGCATCGACATAGAAAATGCGACCACACCGAGCATGATTGTCCACGCCCGCAAGGCATCTCTCGCCGCCAGAACGCTGACTGAATGGAGCAGCGCGGTGGCCGCAAGCCACGGCATCAAAGATGCGTTTTCAACCGGGTCCCAGAACCACCAGCCGCCCCAGCCAAGTTCGTAATATGCCCAGTAACTGCCAGCGGTGATACCCAATGTCAGGAAAATCCATGCACCCAAAACCCACGGGCGCATCGCCCGCGCAAAATCAGGGCCGACACGGCCGGTCAGCAGTGCACCAACTGCAAAGCTGAAAGCTACCGAGAGGCCAACATAGCCGAAATACAAAGTAGGCGGATGGAACGCCAACCCTATATCCTGCAGCAACGGATTGAGCCCAGCGCCCTCTAACGCCGGTTCCGGCAAACGTTCAAACGGGTTCGAACTGAGCAGCAAAAACGCATAGAAACCCAGTCCGACAAAAGCCTGAGCCGCCAAGGTGGCCTGCATGGTCCGTTCAGGTAGTCGCCGTTCCAGCAAGGCGATCAAACTGCCTGCCAGCGCCATCACGGTAACCCATAAAAGCATAGAGCCTTCGTGATTGCCCCAAGTACCGGCTAATTTGAAAATCATCGGTTTGGCAGAATGCGAATTATCCGCGACCAGCTTTACCGACAGGTCGGTGACCGCAAACAGCCACAGCAGCATGATGAACGCAAATCCGGCAAGCAGCCCCTGCATGATGGCTGCAGGCCGCGCCAGAGACGCCAATTCGCCGCTCTCATCTCGTTGTGACAGTGCACCGGCAATCAATTGCAAAGCGGCAAGCGCAGCCGCGAGCCATAATGCAGCCAGCCCTAGCTCCGCTATCATGCGCCGGTCTCCAGCGTCTCGAGCGTCTGGTCCGCAGAATGCTGGTCCATACCTTGCAGCTCGCGAGGGACGTAGTTCTCGTCATGCTTGGCAAGCAATTGATCCGCAACAAACACCCCGTCCGGGGCAATGCGGCCATCGGCCACAACGCCTGATCCTTCTACAAAAAGATCCGGCAGAATGCCTGAATAGCGGACATCGACTGTCGCCTGCTCTTTATCAGTGACCACGAATGACACCGTCAGCCCGTCATCGAGCATAGAAAGCGAACCTTCCTGCACCATGCCGCCAAGACGGACGGGTTGGCCCACCTCTGGCGGATTTGCCGCCATTTGGCCGGGCAGGTAAAAATAGTTGGCCTCGTTACGAAGGCCGTAGGCCGCCAGCAGCCCGGCGCCGATAATCACGAACAAAGCGATGACCACCAGTATAAGGCGCTGGTGCTTGGCCTTTAGTGCTGCAGTCATTTGCGCCTCACATCATCGCGGCGTTTCTCTGCGCGGCGCATGGCTTGCCAACTCCAAATGACCAGCGCCACAATCGCGGCGATCCCGATTACGTAGGATGCGATCACGAAATCCCATTGCGGAAGGTTCTCACGCATCAGGCACCTCCATCGGCTTTGCGGCGCAGGCGCGCCTCGGTCTGGATTTCAGCCAGTAATGCGCGCATTCTGGCCAGCACCACCCCGCCAAACAGCAATGAAAAACCAATCACCGAAACCGCCAGCGGCACCAAGAATTCCGTGTCGATTGAACTGTTTCCCATGGTGATGCTGGGCGGTTGATGAAGCGAATTCCACCATACGACAGAGCGGTTGATAATCGGAATGTTGATTGCGCCAACCAGCCCGAAAATCGCAGGGATTCGGCTTGATCCGCCCTCGCGCGCAACAGCCTGCGACAGCGCGATATAGCCGAAATACAGAAACAGCAGCACCAACATGGACGTCAGCCTTCCGTCCCATACCCACCATGTACCCCATGTAGGGCGACCCCATATTGAACCGGTCACCAGACAGATTGCAGTGAACACCAAACCCGGCACGGCGGCAGCGCGTGCGGCCAGTCCGGCCAGAGGATGCTTCCACACAAGAAAGACGAGGCTGGAAATCGCTATCGCAGTCCACCCGCCCATTCCCAGCCAAGCGGCAGGTACATGGATGAACAAAATGCGCACTGTTTCGCCCATTAGCCGGTCCGGCGGAACGTAGAACAAGCCCCATACCAGCGCGATTGCGGTCAGCAGCAGGCCGCTCACCAGCAATAGCGGGGTCAGCCAGCTAGCCAGAGCAAGAAAACGTTTGGGATTGGCGAAACCGTGCATTCAATACCGTTCGGAGCGAGCCTTCATAGACAGGCTTTTACAGGGCTGACACTGCGCCGCAAGGCTGCGGATCAGCGGCCAATCAGCTTCTGTGCCATCCGGTCCGCCACCACATCAGGGGACACGCCGGAACTGTCACTTTCTTGCCAAATTTCCTCAAGCCGGCCAGGAATTTTTGCAATGCGTTTGCGCACTTCGTTAATATCGCACGGGTCACCGTCACGCTTGCACAGATATTCCATGGCAACGCTGATGATGCCGCCGGCGTTAATAACGTAATCTGGCGCGTAGAGAATACCGCGATCGGCCAGCAATTTACCGTGTTTTTGACGCGCCAGCTGATTGTTTGCGCCACCTGCAACAATCGGTGCATCAAGGCGGGCAATCCCCTCATCATCCAGAATGGCACCCAGCGCGTTCGGGCTGAACACATCGCAAGATACGCTCATCACGGCGTCAGGCGCGGCATATTCTCCGCCAAGTTCACGGGCGAGTTCCTTCGCGCGTTCCTCGTTAATATCGGACAAAGTCAGCTTGGCACCGTCATGCGCCAGCAACCGCGCGACACCCCCGCCAACACTGCCAATCCCTTGAATGGCTATGTGGACGTTCTCGACGCTATCCTTACCCAATTTATGCTGAACTGCGGCTTTGATGCCGTGATAAATCCCCATCGCGGTAAACGGTCCGGGATCACCGCCAGCTGCATCTTCGCCAGAGACCGGCAATCCGGATACAAATTCTGTCTGCTTGGCGACAGCGACCATGTCAGATTCGCTGATGCCCACATCTTCCGCTGTGACATAACGGCCGCCGAGTGAATCCACCGCATCACCGAAAGCCGCCAGCATTTCCGGGGTTTTCTGCTTGTCTTTTCCAGCGAGAATAACCGCCTTGCCGCCGCCCATCGGCAGACCGGCCATGGCGTTTTTATAGCTCATCCCGCGGCTGAGGCGCAGCGCATCACGGATTGCGTCTTTGGGTTCGGGATAGTGCCAAAACCGTGTGCCGCCCGCACCGGGCCCGAGATGGGTTGAATGAAGCGCAATAATTGCAGTCAGGCCAGAGGCGCGATCGTGCACCAGCTGCACCTGTTCGTGATCGTCAAAATCCGGTTCTGTCCAGAAGGCCGTCATTGCGTATATCCCGCCAATAGGGGTCAACTCGGCGCATGAATTGCCATGCACTGCTTAGGCGACAAGAATGGAGGATAGTGGGGCGACCGAGGGAGCTCGAATCCCCGACCTCCGGTACCACAAACCGGCGCTCTAACCAACTGAGCTACGGTCGCCACATATCCAGCCCGCATTCGAAAATGCCGCGCTGCGCAGGCCTGTTAAGGCTACACGCCGAGCGGTCAAGCCGCTTCTGACGTGGGAGCGAGCCAATTACATAGGTTTTTTATTTTGGGAAGTGAAAACTGCTATTTTTGGCTTGGCACGCAAGATTCTTTCGCGGCTTGCCTCGCGGTGTTTGACAAGCCACACTCCGCCGCATGACAGGGGGAGGCGAATCTTCAACGCAGCGCTTGCTGAACCACAGCGGCATATTGCGCCTGCCAACGCCAAAAATAGAAATATTCCAGCTTCGCGGTTTCGCCCCTCCGGCATTGTGCAATCAACTGATCGAAATGATTGAGGCAGAACGGCGTCCGTCTACAATCGCAGATGATAATGGCGACCAGTATTTCCGCACCAGCGAAACCTGTGACCTGCGCCGCGCTGCTTTACCGGTCATCGAAATGGAACGCCTGTTGGCGGATGTTTCCGGAATAGATCCGAAATATGGTGAACCTCTGCAGGGCCAACGCTACGATGTGGGGCAAGAATTCAAGGCGCATACCGATTATTTCGCACCAGACGGTGCGGATTTTCACCGATATTGCTCCGTTGCGGGCCAGCGCACATGGACTTTCATGATCTACTTGAATGAAGGGTTTGAAGGCGGCGGAACGCGGTTCAAGGCACTCAAGAAAACATTCCAGCCCGAAGCGGGCAAGTTGTTATGCTGGAACAACCGGCGCACCGATGGAAGCGTGAACCCCGTTTCGCTTCATCACGGGATGAAAGTGCGCAAGGGACTGAAATATGTGCTGACCAAATGGTACCGCGAGAAAGAGTGGGGGTAGCGTGTAAGGTATTCAGCGCCACCGATAGTCGAACGAAAAAGGGCGGTCCCGCAGGGCCGCCCTTCTCTAATTCGAAAGAAGCGAGGCTTACTTCTTGAGGCTGAGCCCACCAAAGCGCTTGTTGAATTGCGCAACGCGGCCACCTTCTTGCAGCTGCTGCTTACCGCCGGTCCACGCAGGGTGGCTTGTCGGATCAATTTCCAGAGCGAGAGTATCGCCTTCGCTGCCCCAGGTGGAGCGCGTTTGGAATTCGGTACCATCGGTCATTTTGACCGTGATCATGTGATAGTCTGGGTGTCCTTCAGCCTTCATGGCAGTATCCTTTGTGCAATCGCTTCGGTTCCGACCGGAGCTGCAATTGAAATGAGAAGCGGCGCCAATAGGGTGCGCCGCGTGATTTGGCAAGCGTTTGTAGCCTATGCCTTGGGCGGATCGGCAATCATTGCAGTGAACTCGCATTCGCTGGTTGTTTTGCCTTCCACGCTGGCGCGGCCTTTAAACTTGTAGACACGGCTGCGCTTTTGCAGAAACTCGACTTCCAGATCGAGCAGGCAGCCCGGCGTTACGGGCGAGCGGAACTTCGCATTATCGATGCCCATAAAGAACACCAATTTGCCCGTGCCCGCCAGCTCCAGCGTTTCGATACCAAGAATTGCAGCTGCTTGAGCCATCGCTTCGATCTGAAGCACGCCCGGCATGATCGGGGCGCCAGGGAAATGGCCTTGGAAAAATTCCTCGTTAAAGGTCACCGCCTTCACTGCGTGGATCTTCTCCCCCAGATCAAGCGATTTGACCTTATCGACCAGCAATAGCGGGTAGCGGTGAGGCAGCGCCTTGAGCACCTTCTGAATATCGTAGGCAAAAACTTCGCCAGTTTCGTCGCTCATGACCCTGCCCCCAAGGTTGCTATTAACGGCCAGCTGGCTGCTGCGGCGCTGGTGCGGCTTGTTGCTGCTGCGCTTGCTGGATAGCTGCCCGCTGGACCAATGCGCCGATTACCTGCTGAATTTGCTGATAGTTGGCGATTGTTTCCTGGCTTGGCTGATAGCCTGCTGGCGGCACCGCACTGACGGTAGGTGTCTGCTGATTGAACGCTGCCAGAATGTCAGTCGTGATATTTACAGTACCCGGTGCAAACTGGATCGCCTCAGGAGTGAGCAGCATTTGCACGCCCTTCTGCGCCATGACCTGATCACGAGCGGCTTCATAGCGGTTTGCAAGCTGTTCAATCACATAGGCCTGGGCAATACGCACAGGTTGGAGAATTGTATCGGCTTGCTGTTGCTTCTGCTGGACCTGCTGGATCACACCAGGGTTCGCATCGACTTCTGCCTGGCTCAATTGCTGGTCACTGTTAGTGTCCAGCGTCGCGCGCAAGGAGTTGATTTCAGTGTTGATGGTCTGAACCTGCTGGAGCTGCGCGGCATATTGCGTGTTGATTTGCGTATATGCAGTACCGCGGGCAGTCGCCTGAACGATTACGGCCTCAGGGCTGCTTGTCGCGATGCCATTGACCTGCGCGGCAGCCGGCGTAGCAATCATTGCACTAGCAAGAGCCGCACCAGAAGCCAGAGCGAGTTTAGAGAAGTTTTTCATTAGAATTGTGTTCCTACATTGAACGAGAATTTTTTGATGTCATCGCCCTCTTCTTTAAGAAGCGCGTGGGCGAAATCGATACGGAACGGTCCAAATGGGGAATTCCAGTTAACCCCGATCCCGACTGTCACGCGCGGCGACGCGGTATTTCCGAGGAAGACCTCTTGAAAAGGTGTCGCGCGCTGGAAGTTGGCCGGGTCGAGCGGATTACCCATATCGTCGACCGTATCCGTGGTGGCCCCTCCTGTATCAGGGTCTATGAACAGAAGATTGCCGTCTCCGTCACGCAGCTGCTCAACCAGACCGTTCGGGAACGGGCTCTGCTGCAGTATCGGCGTCGTCACATTGAACAATGCACCAACATCCATGAATATTGACGGGCGCAAGCCAAGCTCACGCGCACCTGAACCTAGCGGAATTTCCAGCTCGGCGCGGCCCAGATAATAGGCATTGCCGCCAATCGCGTCATCGCGCAGCAACTGGTCGCGTTCGGTAATCACCAGTGGCAGCGGGTTGTTTGGATCGGGGCTCTCGGGATCGGCGATAATTTGCTGGCGCAGAACACGCGGACCAACACCGCGAATATCAAAGCCGCGAATTTGCGGTTCACCCAGGAAGAAACGGTCGGTCAGACGCACATCATCAATACCGGCGCCGCGATCTTCGAAACCGTTAATCACGCCGCCCTCTGCCGTCAGCGAGAAGATAAAGCCGTTAAAGACGTTCCAGTACTTCGCCGCCTTACCGCGGAAACGAAGATACCTTACATCGCCTCCAAGACCGGCGAATTCGGTCGAGAAAGATACGGAGCTGCCACGTGTCGGACGGAACCGGCTATCCAGATTGTCGAATGCCAAGGTCGCGCCCAAGATCGAGCTTGTCCGCTTACCGATCGCATCACACAAGAAACGGCCTGACTGGATGACGTCGCAAACCTGGTTTCCATTTGCATCCGTAGTGAAGAAGTCGGAACCGAGCGACACATCGTCGTAGTTCAGCGTGTAGCTGCCAACCAGCGACATATATTCGCTCAGCGGAACGCCTACGCGGGCAGACAAGCCAGTCGTTGCCTGCTCATATGTCTGGTTACGGTTTGCAGTGGAAAAGCCGAAATTGCTGAAATCGCGGCGATAAATGTCAATTCCTGCCGAAATGTTCCGGTCAAACAGATACGGTTCGGTAAAGCTGATATTGGCCGATCGCGAGAAGCGCGAATAGTTGACACTGGCGCCCAGTGTCTGGCCGCGCCCGCGGAAGTTTCTCTGGCGGATCGAACCCGACAGAATGAAACTTTCGAGCGACGAGAAACCAGCCGATAGCTGGAGTTCACCCGTAGGCTGCTCCTCGACATTCGCTTCGAGCACGATCCGGTCGGGCTGGCTGCCCGGCTTTTGCTCAATCTCGAAGTTTTCCTGGAAGAAGCCGAGCGACTTAATACGGTTGGTCGAACGTTTCACACCAATCGAGTTAAACGCGTCGCCTTCCGACAGCCGGAATTCACGGCGCAGAACTTTATCCTGCGTCAGCGTATTTCCGTTTACGTCAATACGCTCAACATAAACGCGCGGCGCCTCGTTAATGATATAGGCGACCTCCATCGTGAGGTCTTCCTTGCTCCGCGTGAAGTTGGGGCGAACATCGGCAAAGGCGTAACCGAATGTACCGGCCAGCTCGGTGAGTTGCTCGACCGTATCTTCAACCGCTTTCGCATTGTACCAATCGCCCGATTTCATGGGCAGGTTCGATGTCATCCGGTCGCTGTCAAAGTCGCGGATTTTACTGTCGACCGATACATCGCCGAACTTATACCGCTCACCCTCTTCCACCACATAAGTGATGATGAAGTCTTTCTTGTCAGGCGTCAGTTCGGCCACCGCCGATACCACGCGGAAATCTGCGTACCCCTCTGTCAGATAGAACTGGCGAAGCTTTTGCTGGTCAAACGCCAACCGGTCAGGATCGTAGCTGGTGTTGGAGCTGAAAAAGGTGGTGAAGCGCGATTGCTTGGTAACCATTTCCCCGCGCAAAGCGCCGTCGGAAAACACTTCATTGCCGATGATGTTGATCTGGCGGACTTTGGATTTGGGCCCTTCACTGATCTCGTACACCACATCGACGCGGTTCTGGCTCAGCTGGACAATCTTCGGCTCAACAGTCGCTGCGAACCGGCCCTGCCGTTTATACAGCTCAATGATACGGGCCGTATCAGCGCGCACTTTGGAGCGCGTAAAAATCTGCCGCGGCGCAAGTTTAATCTCGGGAACAATCTTATCGTTCTTGATCCGTTTGTTACCTTCAAGAATGATCCGGTTAATCACCGGGTTCTCGGTAACGTCAATGATCACATTGCCGCCATCATTGCGCAATGTCGCGTTAGAGAACAGCTCGGTCGCATAAAGCTCTTTAATCGCTTCATCGGCGGCCGCCTGGGAATATGGCTGACCCGCGCGCAGCGAAATATAGCTGATGATCGTAGTCGGCTCTAACCGTTCCGCGCCCGTAATTGCGATGGAGCGAATGATTTGTGATTGCGGCTGCGCCACTACTGCCGGCGCATCCGGGTCCGCATCACCGGCATCCTGAGCCGCAGCTATTGCGGGCATTCCGCCAAGGATGGTTCCGCCTAGCAAAGCCAGCGCCAAGCGGCGACCATGAGTAGTACAATTGTCGCCGCGCATTTTTTGTCCAATCATCAACACGGTTTTCCCGTATAAAAATTCAGTTCATCACCGCCGGAACATCGACTGAAACCGGCATATGCCGCCCTCTGCCCGATGCAGTGCCCCCGATCAAGCGGTGTAAGATACCACTCCCCCAAGCGATATCTTCTCTCGGATCCTATCCCCCGAAAATGGGGAGAGAAATTACGTCATTTACCGTCACAAATATCATCAGCGCCAAGACCAGCGCGACACCTGTGCGGTATGCCCATTCGGTGCCCTTGGCCCCGACAGGTTTGCGGCGAACGGCCTCAGCGGCGTAAAATGCCAGATGCCCACCGTCCAAGGCCGGGATTGGCAGCAGGTTAATGAATGCCAAGTTAATTGAAATCAGCGCGACAAACTCAATAAACGGCAACGGACCGAGGGAGAGCCTTTCGCCAGAAAACTTGGCAATTTTTATAGGGCCGCCCAATTCCTGCACCGAACGCTGACCGGTAATGATTTGTTTGATACCGGTAATCATCATCTGCATGATCCGGACGCATTCACCCGACGCGTAACCGATGGATTCAAATACACCCACCGGCTGAAATACGCGCTTATCCGACATGACGCCGATCAGGCCGATACGCGATTCATTGCCGAACCGGTCCTGTTGCAGCAAGCTTGCCGCAGTGACGGGCACTTCCTGCACCGACCCGTTTCGTTCGATCTCAAAGGTCAATTCACGCCCCGGATATGGGATCACTTCCTGAACGATCTCTCCAAAATCTTCGACCGGCTCGCCATTCAGCGACACGATGCGGTCACCGATTTCCAGTCCAGCATCCCGCCCGGCTGACTGTTCGGCGAAGGCGGTGATAATAGGCTCTGTCACTGGCTTGCCGAAACTGAGCGCAAATGCCGCAAATATCAGCACCGCCACCAAGAAATTCGTGGCCGGACCCGCAGCAACAATCAGCGCGCGTTTCCACAATGCGGCATGGTGGAAGTTACCATCATCGCGCTCTTCGGGGGAGATGTTCTGGATCGCTTCAGCATCGGGTATGCTGGCGGGGTTCATATCGCCTTTGAACTGGACATATCCTCCCAGCGGCAATGCAGACAGCTTCCACCGCGTGCCATGCTTGTCAGTCCGCCCGAACAGCTCTTTGCCGAAACCGACCGAGAATGCTTCCGCCTTCACGCCGAACCAGCGCCCGACCAGATAGTGGCCAAGCTCGTGAATTGTCACAAGCGGCCCGAGCACGAGCAGAAAGCCGACAGGCCACATCCAAAATGGTACTGAATCAAACAATTCAGGCAGTCTCCAAAATCATTTCAGCCCGTTTGCGGGCCTCTGCATCTACAGTCAGCACCTCTTCAAGAGTTGCCGGAGCAGCCTGTATATCGCGGTTCAGGGTTTCTGCCACTATTGCGGCGATACGGGTGAACCCAATCTGACCATTCAGAAAGGCAGCAACCGCCACTTCGTTCGCAGCATTGAGCGTAGCGGGCGCCGCTCCGCCCGCATGAACCGCCTCGCGCGCCAGCCGTGTTGCAGGGAAGCGCGCCTCATCCGGTTCAAAGAAAGATAATTGCCCGATCTTTGGCAAATCCAGCGGCTCGCAGCCGGTTTCCATACGCTTTGGCCAAGCGAGACACGATGCGATTGGCACTTTCATATCGGACGGCCCAAGCTGCGCCAGCGTCGATCCGTCGCGATATTCGACCATCGAATGGATCACGCTTTGCGGGTGAACAACGATCCGCAGCCGGTCCAGACCGACGGGAAACAGATGATGCGCCTCGATAAATTCGAGGCCTTTATTCATCATCGTTGCCGAATCGACGCTGATCTTCGCGCCCATGTCCCAATTGGGATGCGCCACAGCTTGCTTAGGCGTGGCGGCTTCGAGCTGGGCCTGCGTCCATTCGCGGAACGGACCGCCGCTGGCAGTCAACGTAATCCAGCGGACCTCGTCAATATCATTGCCCTGAAGGCATTGGAAAATCGCATTATGTTCGGAATCCACCGGCAGCAAAGTTGCGCCGTGCTTCGCCACCGCAGCGGTCATCACATCGCCCGCAGAGACCAGCGCCTCCTTATTGGCCAGCGCGATAGTGCCGCCCTGCTCTATCGCCGCCATCAC
>JAHDBR010000023.1 GCA_020630295.1 Sphingomonadaceae bacterium | reverse complement strand
AAGTTCTAAGAACTTAAAGCCGCGAAAGCGAAAACACAGAATTGGGGCGGTGGACTTGGTCCGCCGCCCTTTTTCTTTGCCTGCTGCAAATGTCGTAGCTGGCGTGCTGAATGCCGATGCGCATTAGGCGGACGCATTATCGCTATTGGCAGGCAGCGGCGTATCTCGCGGTGCGCGTGCTTTGGCCCCAAATGGGGCGAACTTAGCGGAATGGAGCGTTTGAACTGCGTAGCAGCAGTCGGACTAATGCGACGGGTTAGATGGCTCTCAGGACTCTGAAATCGGCAAAGGGCCCGGTATTGCCGTCCTCGCATACTGGCTCGACCGAATGTTGTCGTAGGCCGCCTGCTTGCAAAGCCGCCGCAAACTTGTCTTCGTCCGAAGTCTGCTGACACGCCGCTTCGAGCGAAGATATACGCCCCATTTCGTTGCGTGCCTTGTCGGCGATCGTATCCAGCAGTTTTGCGACATTGCGGGGATCATCCCGCCGGCCCATCACTAGGCTCTGCCGAACCGCCTCGGCAATTTCCCATGCCGCTGATCCTTGCCCGAAGATCCGCGCGCCAGCCGCAGGTGCTTCATTGAGTTTCGGTGACATTGTTTGAAGCCCGCTGGCGCGCAGTGACAGGCTGCGCTTACCGGTTTCGATAAGTTCGTGCTCGTCTATCGCCCATGCAATCTGGGCGCGGCGCTTAAGGTTGTGCGCCAGAATAGGGCCGTCGATCCGGTGCGTCATAATGCCGATCTTGCCGCCCGACTTCACCACGCGCGCCAGCTCTGCCGCAGCTTTTTCCAAATCGCCATATTCAAAGCCGAACTGGCTGGTGGCCGATGCAAACTTGCCATCCGGAAATGGCAGTGCCTCCATAGACACGCCGCCGCGAATTTTGGTGCCCTTGGGCGGTTCGGGCAATTGCGGGGCCATGTCGACGCCGATAAGCTTCAAATCGCGGCGCTTGGCCAGCAGCCATCCCATCACGCGCCCGTCTCCGGTGGCAACGTCAATCACCGATGCGCCTTTCGGAAGACCCTTCGCAAAAGCATCCCACATGGCGCGCTGCGCAGTTTCGATGCTCTGCCACTTGGCAGGCAAGCATCCGCCGCCCTGACCGGCATTCTGGTTTTGAGCCCAAAAATCGGTCCATGCGGCATCGTGGGAAGAAGTCATTATGCAGTGCCTTTTCTAAGCGAAATATCGAATGCCACGGTCATCCTTTGCGCGCCGGAGAACGGCCGCGTACCGTGATACAGGATGCTAGGGAACAGCGCGAGATGGCCTATGCGTGGTTCGATAGTTTCAAGGGGCTCCAAACCGGTGCGCAAATCGCTGGCGGGGCGGCCAAGTTCCAGCCAGCCTGCTTTCGGATCGCTCGCGTCTTCCGGCGGTAGCTCTAGATACAGCGCTGAGGAAACCAATCCCTGAGGATGAATATGCGCGGCATGATAATCCCCGCCAGCCGCCAGCCTGACAGACCAGGACCCTTCCATTCGCCAAGGTGCATCTCGGTGGCGCAACAGGGGGTGCCGGTCATCAGCCGGAGGAAGGCCGGCGCGGTATTGCTCGACCGCGTCCAGAATAGACCGTTGCAACTCGCGCAGTTCAGGCTCCAGCCGGTTAAACAATATGCCGCGCGTCTGCGTGCCGCCGCGCAATGATTGCCCTAGCGGAAGCGGGGAGCCGTCATGCAATTCGTGCAAAATCGGCATCACCTTCGGCAAGACCGCATCGGCTTCGGGAAGAGGGAGCAAAGCAGAGCATCCACCTTGTCTGTAAAGCCAATCGGCGTTCGGACTGTCCATCAATCGCCATGCTACACCCAATAGCGCCCATGCGGAGATGCTGTCCGGATCGGCCTCAAGAACCTGCTCCAAAAGCGATACGGCCTGCGTGCAGTCGCGCAGCCGGATACGGTGCCGTGCTTCATGCAGCCAGCGCTCTGCATTCTGGATCGTGAGCTTTTTGAAGATCGCCTCGGCCCGGTCATCGTCGCCCGCTGCGCCGGAATGGAGGGCCTCTAACAAAGCGAACTGCTGCGTATCCGGATGGGCTTTGCGCGCCTCTGCGGCAATGTCGGCGGCTTTTGCGTTATCGTCCAGACTGCCCAACACGCCGCACCATGCATAGGGAATGTTTGGATCTTGTGGCAGCTTGGCAATGGCAGAACCATAATGGGAGGTCGGGTCCGCCTCTCCCTGGGCCAACCGCAAGGCGGCGAGATAGCGTGAGCCCTCCAGCCATTGCGGCGCCTGATCGACCAGCGATTGCGCGATCTGGCGCGCACCCGCAATGTCGCCTTCTACTTCCAGTGTCTGGGCGCGGCCGAGCCACAGGTCCGGATCGCCCTGATTTACGGCCAAAGCAGCGTCAAATCTCTGCCTCGCATCCGCTTCGCCCCGCTCGATTGCGATACGTGCGCGGCCATGCAGGGCTTTGGCCCGGCGCGGCTCCAACGCAATAGCCCGGTCATACCACACAGCCGCCGCGTCCAGATTTCCCGCCCCGCGTTCCGCATTCCCGCGTGCGGAGCAAAAGAGAGCGGAGCTCCGGCCTTGATTTTCCAGCGGAACCATGACTGCAATCGCGTCCTCGTTATGGCCTTGCGCAGTCAGAGCGATCGCGTGATTGAGGGCGAAATCGATGGTCTGCGGTTCAAGCTGTGCTGCCTTGGCGAAATATTCGGCCGCCTGCGCTGGCTCCCCGGCTTGCATGAACAGATTTCCGAAACTGTTGATCAGGGCCGTGTCAGCGGGATGGTCTTTCAGCGCTTGTTGCGCAACCGGCATCACCGCCTCTGCACCGCCGCTTTGCAGCGCCGATGTTGCCTTCGCGTGCCATTGTTGAGGCGCGGTTTTGCTCACCTGTCGCGGAGCCAGCCGGTGATCGCAAAACGACCGACAGGTGCAAATGGCGGCACAAATGAGACTGCGTGCGGGCAGGGCACCAAAAACAGGTTCAGTGAATTGAAGCGCGGCCGGTATCCCTGAACCACGTCTCCATCATCATCAAAGAATTGCAGATAGCCGCCCCAGTCGGGCTTCCAGTCATCAATTGTCATATTCAGCACATAGGCAACGCGCCAGCCTTCGGCGACGTGGCTATCAATGTGATGACCAAGGAATTGCTGCTGCGCGAAAACGGTTGCCTGACCGTCCGCTTTGACGAGTTCCTGTATGCCGGTCACATCGCGCACCAATTGCAGGTAATCCGGTGCATTCAGATGTTCCAGCAGGAGATCGTGCGGACCGCCTTCGTCCCATTTTTCCTGAAAGCCCTGAACCAGCGAATATTGTCCGAACTGGAATGCGTAATCACCTTGCGCAACGGCTCCATAGGCGGCCTGTGCCAGTTGTTGTGCCTTTTGCTTACCGGCATCGGTGCGCAGTTCGGGTGCGTGTATTTGCTGCGGGCCGGGCGGGTCTGCGATGCCGGCCTGCATTGCAATACCCCAAGGCGTGTGTCCGGCCAGGATGCCGCGAACTTCGCGCGCAGTTTCATCGGTCAGAACATTGCGGACCTGAACACGCCTGTTGGCCGCAAACTCTTCAGCCAGTGCCGCCCTGTCTAGGGCCGGATTAATCTCGAACAGCTTTTTGACCATGTGATTTCTGGAATGCCTCAGGCAATGAAAATTATGGCTTAGCCAATAACGACCCGACAGCGATGTTGGCAAGGCGGAGCTGACGCAAACGGAAAGCTATGCTTGACGGGCGAGGCTGCAATGCTAACCCGTTCAGATCAAACATAGCTAACTAAGTAACCCTTCTCAGGAGTCGATTTCATGGCCACCGCTTATATCGTTGATGCAGTAAGAACCGCAGGCGGACGGCGCGGCGGGCGGCTTGCCGGGGTCCATCCGGTTGACTTGGCTGCGCATTCGCTCGACGCTTTGATGGAGCGGACGGGGGTGGACCCGAACGCGATTGATGATGTGGTGATGGGCTGCGTCAGTCAAGCGGGGCAGCAGGCCATGCAAGTCGGGCGTAATGCGGTGCTGGCCTCCAAGCATCTGCCGCAATCAACCCCTGCGGTGACGATTGACCGGCAATGTGGATCATCGCAGCAGGCCATCCAGTTCGCGGCACAGGCGGTTATGTCCGGCACGCAGGATGCGGTCATTGCGGCGGGTATTGAAAGCATGAGCCGCGTCCCGATGGGTTCCAACATTACGCTGCACATGAAAGAAGGGCTGGGCAATTACAAATCACCCGGTCTGGAAGAGAAATATCCCGGCATCATGTTCTCCCAGTTCATGGGCGCTGAGATGATCGTGCAGAAGCACGGCTTTGATAAAGGCGACCTCGATCAGTTCGCACTTGAAAGCCATCAGAAGGCAATCGCTGCCACGGAAAGCGGCGCTTTCAATAACGAGATTGTCCCGATCACCATCGAAACACCTGAGGGCGAAGATCAGCATACAGTCGATGAAGGCATCCGCTTCGATGCGACGCTGGAAAGTATCTCCTCGGTAAAACTGCTGAGCGAGGAAGGCACAATTACTGCCGCCAGCGCCAGCCAGATTTGCGACGGATCCAGCGGGGTTCTGGTTGTATCGGAGGAGTTTCTGAAGGCGCATAACCTTACGCCGTTGGCACGGATTCATAATCTGACCGTGACCGCAGGTGATCCGGTAATCATGCTGGAAGAACCGCTATTCGCCACAGATAAAGCGCTGGAGCGGGCGGGCCTGAAGATCGATGACATTGATTTGTACGAAGTGAACGAAGCGTTTGCGCCTGTTCCGCTGGCTTGGCTAAAACATACCGGCGCCGATCCGGAAAAACTGAACGTGAATGGCGGCGCCATTGCGCTGGGTCATCCGCTCGGTGCATCCGGCACAAAACTTATGGCTACATTGGTTCATGGCTTGAAAGCACGCGGCAAGAAATACGGCCTTCAGACAATGTGCGAAGGCGGCGGTGTCGCCAATGTTACGATTGTTGAATCGCTCTGATTTTGCTCAATAGGCTTTTAGCCGATCAATCCCCTTTTTCTAATCCGCATTACATAAGGAATTCATCATGGAAGTAGGTTCGAACACCCCCGCAGTTGTTACTGGCGGCGCATCCGGTCTGGGCGAAGCCACCGCCCGCGCATTGGCAGCCAAAGGCGCGAAAGTTGCGATTTTTGACCTTCAGGAAGAGAAAGGCAAAGCCGTGGCTGCGGATATTGGCGGCATCTTCTGCGAAGTAAACGTGACTAGCGACGAATCCGTAGATGCCGGTTTTGCAAAGGCGCGCGAGGCGCATGGTCAGGAACGTATTCTGGTAAATTGCGCCGGTACAGGCAGTGCGATCAAAACCGCGAAACGTGACCGGAATACGGGCGAGATTTCGCACTTCCCGCTCGACGCGTTCAACTGGCTGATCCAGATCAATCTGGTTGGCACATTCCGCTGTATCGCAAAATCGGCTGCCGGTATGATGACGCTGGATCCGGTGAGCGAAGACGGGGATCGCGGCGCGATTGTGAATACGGCATCGGTTGCCGGTGAAGACGGCCAGATCGGGCAGGCAGCTTACTCTGCGTCTAAAGGCGGCGTAATTGGCATGACTCTGCCGATTGCACGCGATCTGATGCAAGAAGGTATTCGGGTAAACACGATCCTGCCAGGCATCTTCAACACCCCGCTGATGAATGCAGCGCCGCCGCAGGTGAAGGACGCCTTGGCAGCATCGGTTCCATTCCCGAAACGCCTTGGCAATCCGGAAGAATATGCGCATCTGGCCTGCACCATGATCGAGAACGGATACTTCAATGGTGAAGATGTCCGGCTTGATGGTGCCATCCGTATGGCACCGCGTTAAGCGATCAACCGAAGGGGCTCCGCTGAGGCGGGGCCCTTTTTCGTTATAGTATATGCGGGAGTTGGACAGATGAGCGATTACAGTCAGATTTTGCTGGAAAAAGACGGGCCGATTGCGACGATCACGTTGAACCGGCCTGAAAAGATGAACGCATATACCCGCGTAATGATGCAGGAAATGATCGATGCATTGGATGATACCGATGCGGACGACAATATCCGGGCGGTGATATTTACGGGAGCAGGGGACCGCGCATTTTGTGCCGGGGCCGATCTGACGCCTGATGACGGTGCGCGCCCTTTTTCGAGCGCGACCGAGGTCACTGATCTTTCCGATGAAATTGTCCGCGATGGCGGCGGGCGCATTACGTTGCGGATGTTCCAGTCGACCAAACCGCTTATTTCCGCCTGTAATGGCGTGGCGGTGGGTGTGGGTGCCACGATGCAGCTGCCGATGGATATCCGCCTCGCATCGGACAATGCGCGCTACGGATTTGTGTTCGCCAAGCGCGGCATTGTGCCAGAGGCGTGCTCAAGCTGGTTTTTGCCGCGGCTTGTCGGGCCGCAACAGGCGCTCGAATGGTGCATGACGGGGCGTATCTTTGATGCCGAAGAAGCCAAGGCAGGGGGGCTGGTCCGGTCTGTCCATCCGCAGGCTGAATTGATGGATGTCGCGCGCGCGCTGGCCTTGGAAATTGCGGAAAACACCTCTGCCGTGTCCGTTGCGATGACACGCGCGATGCTGTGGCGTTTGCCATCTGAAGACCATCCGATGATGGCGCACCGCGTGGACAGCCGCTCTATCTATAAATTGTCGCGCGGCAAGGATGCGATGGAAGGCGTGCAAAGCTTTTTGGAAAAGCGGCCTCCGCAGTTCCCAGGCAAAGTCACGCAGGATATGCCGGACTTCTACCCGTGGTGGGAGGAACCTGAATATAAATAGGGCGCTTGCCAATTAATCTGGTTGCATTAGAAATCAGTTTATGACTGACACGCAATTCAGCTTGGCAGATTTCTTGCCGTATCAATTGTCGATCGCTTCGAACGCGGTCAGCAACCGGATTGCCAGCGTTTATCATGATGCCTTTGGGCTGAAGGTTACCGAATGGCGGATCATGGCGATGCTGGGGGATGCGGGGGCGTTGACCCAGCGTCAACTGACCGAGAAAACCCTTATGGACAAGGTTGCGGTCAATCGCGGCTGTAAAGTGCTTGAGGGGCGCGGCCTTGTAGTCCGTTTACCCAATCGCAAAGATGGCCGTTCGCATCACCTTGAGCTTACCGACGAAGGCCGTGCGATCCACGCCAAGGTTGTGCCGATGGCGCGCAAGATGGAAGCCAGCCTTCTGGAGCCATTGACGGACCAGGAACGCGGGCAGTTTATGCGACTGCTCGAAAAAGTCCGCCAGCAGGCAGAATAGTTTATTGTTATATGCAGGCCAAAGAAAAGGCCCCCGAAGCATGACGCTCCGGGGGCCTTTCTGTGTATCCTTCCGGCTATCTAACGTCCGGGTTTCGCTGCGAATGCATCGCTGATCGAACAGGCCGCAGGGCCCAGAATAACGATGAACAACACTGGCAGAATGAACATGATCAGCGGGATCGTCATAATCGCCGGCAGACGTGCCGCTTTTTCTTCAGCGCGCATCATCCGCTCGTTCCGGAATTCGGCTGACAGGACGCGAAGGGCCGATGCCAGCGGTGTACCGTAGCGTTCGGTCTGGACCATTGTGGTCACCACTCCGCGCACCGATTCCAGATCGACGCGGTAAGCAAGGTTGTTAAACGCCTGCTTCCGTTCGGTCAGGAACGAGAGTTCAATTGCGGTTAGCGCAAATTCGTCGCCCAGTTCAGGGTACGCACGGCCAAGTTCCTTGGCCACCCGGTTAAAGGCGGCGTCTACGGTCAGGCCGGCTTCGGCACAAATCACCAGCAAGTCGAGCGCGTCAGGCAAACCTTTACGAATTTCGGTCGTACGCTTCGTGGCCTTGTTCTTCAGGATCGTTTCCGGTCCCTTATAGCCTGCGAAAAGCAGAGCGGCGAACGCGCCGAGGCGTTTGAAATCACCCCATTCAGGGAAATAGTCGATCACGTAAATCATCAGGAAGCCGAGGCCGCCCAGAATGATTGGCATGACAAGGCGTGCTGCGATCACCAGAACCGCGAGTTCTTTGTTACGGTAACCCGCATGGGCCAGCTTTTGCTGGATAACCGCGACTTGGCTTTCCTGAAGGACTTTCATCCCGGAAAGCGTGTCTTTCATCTTTTCGGTTTGATCGGTTTTGCGAACCAGGCTGGCGCGTTTCTTCGCCGTACCGGTCACAATACCTGCCTTCAGCTCGTCACGGCGCGAATTGAGCGCTTTCACGCGCTTGGCCATGGGATCTTTCACCGTCACAGCGGCATAGATTGCCACGATGACCGCGAATGCTGCGACGGCAACCAGAATTGTGCCGACCAGTATAACATCAACACCGAGAAGGGTTGGTCCGGAACCTTGATTTAACATCTGTATCCCTCCTCCTTAAATTTCGAAGCTGACCATTTTGGCCATGATGAAACCGCCGATCGACATCCACACAAGCCCGCCAAGGCCGGTGACGATCAAACGCTCGTCTTCAAAGAATCCGCCAATATATCCGGGGTTGATCCAGTAGATCATGCCGAACACGATAAAGGGCAGGGCGCCAACGATGTAAGCCGACGCTTTGGATTCCGAACTCATCGCCTTAATCTTCAGCTTCATTTGCGAACGCTTGCGAAGCACGTCCGACAAGTTGGACAGTGTTTCTGCCAAGTTACCGCCAGTTTCGCGCTGGATCGCCAGCGTGATGCAGAAGAAGTTGAATTCCGGGATGCCGAGACGGTCTGCAGTATTCTGCAGCGATTCTTCCATCGTTTTACCGATCTTGATCCGCTCGGTGATGC
This sequence comes from Sphingomonadaceae bacterium, assembly GCA_020630295.1. Taxonomy (GTDB): domain Bacteria; phylum Pseudomonadota; class Alphaproteobacteria; order Sphingomonadales; family Sphingomonadaceae; genus Pontixanthobacter. Next base: position 24,845 of record JAHDBR010000023.1, on the reverse strand, counting down.
CTTTGAACTCCTCGCCCACAGGGCCTGGAAGCTCCTGAGCAACAACTGCGAGTGTTTCAGTAACCGGCAGGCCCGAACGCAGGCCCCGCACCAGCAATTCAATCGCGTCCGGGAACTTCGCATTGAAGTTCGCTGTACGCCGTTTGATGAAGAAGTTGACCACCAGATGCGGCAAGCCTGCACCGATGAAGACGCCTATGCCGAGTGACAGAAGCGCTGCACCGCTGCGCAAGTACATCAGCACGGCAACCGCTAGAGCAAGGCCGAGCGAGGCATAAAAATACTGCGACAGGGACCAATTCTTACCAGTCCGGTCAAGCCGGATGGCCAGCGCATCAATCCGGGATGTAGAGCCGGCCGCGTGCTGAACTTTCGGTTTGCGTGATGCAATGGCCTTCTTCAGCTGCGACTCCACTTTGGTGTCGGTGCTTTCCGAATGGCGGAACCGCAAGGCCTGCAAGCGGCGTTGACTTTCCTTGGCGGCAGAGGGCCCGGCAACCAGCATATAGCCGACCACCAACAGGGACATAATCCCGGCGCCTACCAGCAGGAGCTGTAGAATGCTCATGCTATCAACCTGCCTTTCCTATTTCTTCGCAATAGTGGGTTAAGCGGCCGCACCGTTTCGGGCGCGGCCGCGTGAAAGATCACTCAGCTTCCGCTGGCTGTTTCTTTTCTTTTTTCGCGAGTAGCGATTTCAGATCGAAGCTTCCGAGCAGCGATTTCTTCGCTGGCTCTTCGCCTTCAACGCCTTCTTCGCTCGCGCCAAGGATACGGTCGGCCAATTGCTTGACCACTGCAGTGGCTTTGCTCGACCGGTTTGCTTCCACAAAGGTTTGGCCCAGCTTGGCCGCATTCGCAGCCGCTTTCTGGTCAAACGGAATTGTGAAATCGATCTTGCGTTCAATCGATGCCTCGAAATCGGCCTTGCTGATCTCTGCTGCGCCGCTTTGGACCTTATTGGCTACAATCAACGGAGTTGCGTGCGGAGCGTTAGTCTTCAGCCAGCTGAGAATACGGATAGTGTCGCGCGCCGAAGCAAGCGTCATTTCCGTACCCAGCACCACAACATTCACATCACCCAGCAAGTGCGGGAAATTAATGAGCATGTTGCGCGGCAGATCAATCATCGTCATTTCAAACGCTTGACGGAACTCTTCTTCCAACTGGATGAAGGCCGAACCATCGGTCATCAACGGCGCATTGATAGGTGCCTCTGCCGACAGGATAGCCAGATTATCGTTCGCACGGATCATCGCGCGTTCAATAAACAGGCCGTCAATGCGGCTGGGGTTGTCGATTGCGTCAGTCAGACCGCGGCCAGGCTCCAGATCAAGCGCGAGTGCGCCGGTTCCGAAGTGGACATCAAGATCAAGAAGCGCAGTCGGCAGATTGTGCTCGTCGCTGAACAACCATGCGAGCGAGGTTGCCAGCATAGATGCACCAACGCCGCCACGTGTGCCGACGATTGCCGTTGAAACGTGACGCTTTACAGCATCAGGATCGCTAGTGCGCGGCGCAGAGAATACCGCTTGCGCAGCATTGAGTGAATCGCGCAGCTGACCGGCAGATAGCGGCTTCAGCAGATAATCGTGGATACCGCTGGAGAGCAGATCACGGTAGAGGCGGACATCGTTCACTTGACCGACTGCAATCACCACTGTGCCCGGTTCGCAAACCTCGGCCAGCGCGTTGATATCGTTCAGCGGATCGCCGCTTTCGGACAGATCAACCAACAGAATGTTGGGGCTGGCGGCAACCGACAAAGACTGGACTGCATTGCGCAGACCGCCCTTGGCGCATTTTTCAGGCTGCCAGCCAAGTTCGATTACGACGGGGCGCAGAACATCCAGAGCGGCTTCGTCGCAAATGAATGCGGCGAACGGATCGCGGTTGCCTGAACCATTGGGTTTCCAAGGTGCGTTCACGGCTTACTCTCCTCCGGTTGCGGACTGTTTCAGACCGCCTTCACCTGTTGGTGCTTGATTGCGGTAACTGTCGATAGCTTTGCTACCCGTCGATACGACTGTCTGACCGGTGCCAGCCTGACCATTGATCAGGTCTTCCGGATTGGCGACCATCGCGGCAAGGTTGCCATTGATGGAGCAGCCATAGTTTGGACGTGTACCGTTGGTGTAATTCATATCCGACGTTTCGGTCCAATCGGGGCAGCCAGGTACGGATGCGGTAGACCGGGTCAATACAACGCGGGTGCTGCCCGGATTGACATAACCGGCAGTCACAGGTGCGCCTTCGCTTAGAAGGATACCGTGGCGCGAAGCCAGCTTACCGATGGCTTCGCGGGTTGCACCGCTGACCATTGGGTCATCGATAGCAACGCGGTCACCGTAACGCAGATCCATAGCATCGAACCATGCAGCCAGACGCTGCTGTTCCGGAATGGAAAGGCCGCCTCTGCCGGAGCTGACATCGAATGTGTAATTCGTACGCTCAACTACCGGTTGCTTAGTGCTTTCCAAGCTGGTGTTGCTGGGCATTCCGCCACAAGCACCCAGGGTAAGCCCAAGCGAGAGGGCCAGAGCACCTGCTAGTTTGCGATTGATTGCAATAGGCATCATGTTCACCTTTCTCACTTCAGGCTGAAGCCAGGAGCGGCTGCCGCGTCAGCGGATTTCGCACTCTTGCGCTTCTTGTTGGAATTATCGGCGCTACGGCCGGATACAGGGTTACCGCTTGGCGCGATTGCTGCAGGGTCGATCCGCGATACCTCTGGTGGAGGTGCGTTCTTGTTGCGGGCAGTCGGTTTGTAGCGTTCGCCGCCGGTCTCTCCGTTATTTTCACGGAAGCCGAGCAGACTTTGCGCTTCATTTGCGGCGCGGAAGCCGTCTGTAGGCAACACAATATCTTTCGCGTTGACCGGGTTCACCAGATACGGCGTAACCACGATAACCAGCTCGGTTTCGCCCTTACGGAAGGAGCGCGACCGGAACAGATTGCCCAAGATCGGAACATCACCGACACCAGGTGCCTTATCGATAGTCTGCTGGGCATTATTGCTCATCAAACCGGCGATCATGAAGCTCTGGCCGGAGCCGAGTTCCACAGTTGTTTCAGCACGGCGAATGGTAAGCGCCGGAATTTGGAAGCCGTTCAACGTCACCGCACCCTGGCTCGATAGCTCGGAAACTTCCGGACGGACGCGGATCGAAATCCGGCCATTGGCAAGAACCGTAGGTGTATAGGCAAGGCTGACACCGAATTTACGATATTCAATCGCAGTCGTGCCCAGACCCTGACTAATCGGGATCGGAAACTCGCCGCCAGCCAGGAAGTCTGCAGTCTCGCCCGACAGTGCAGTCAGGTTCGGCTGGGACAAAGTGGTGACAAGGCCGTTTTGTTCGGCCAGATCAAGCGCGCTGAGCAAGTCGAGGCCGAGCAAGCTGCCGGCAAACCCAAGCGTTGAACCGCCAGTGATCTGATTGATCGAAGTACCTGGCACTTCGATAAACTGACCCGGGTTATTCACGTCAGGAATGGTGACAGTTACCTGGTTTCCAACACCTGTTGCGCTGTTAGGACGAAACACGTTGGAGAAGCCGGAGCGGCCGGTCCCGACACCGAACTGGATGCCGTTAGAACCGTCGATCGTGGTCAGATTGTTACCAATCGTGCGCACCAGAGAGCGGCTGACTTCAGCAAACCGGACTTGCAAGTTGACTTGCAAAGGTGTGGCCATTTTCAGGCGGCTGATGACGTTGGCTTCTTCACCGACAAATGCTTGAACCAGACGCTCTGCTTCGGACGCATCTTCCGGTGCGGCAACGGTGCCTGTCAGAAGAACAGTGTTCGTGCCCATGGTGGAAACGGTCACGTTTGCTTCCGGCATGGCAAGGCCCAGCATCTGGTCGATGCTGTCAATGTTTGAACCAACGCGGACGTTAGCCGACCAAACAATATCGCCGCGGGCGTTGCTGGCATAGACTGTCGTTTCGCCGCCAGCTTTGCCGAACAGGTAAAGTTGACGCTGCGACTTGATCTGCACATCCGCAACGGCATCGTTGGAGATGAACACATCCGCCATCGCACCGGGCACAGTGACCAGTTCACCTCGGCCAATCGACAATACGATATCTGTCGAGGGTTTCATCACCGACTGCGCATTTGCAGTTCCCGATGTAATCCCGGCAAAGGGGGCTGTAGCCAGACTGGCCATCAGCAATGTTGCAGTTAGGCGACGTTTCATGGTCTTGCCTCTCGGTTGGATACTGGCAGCAATTGCGTTGCTAGGATCGTTGAATTGGTGGTTCTGTGTCATGGCCGCCTCACCGTACTACCGCGCCGGCGACAGGAAGGATTTCAGCCCCGTCCTGAATGCCGCGCTGTGATTGGGAAACCATGGCACCTGTGCCGCGCGATACAGGAACCTCGGTCGTGTTCTTGCCGCGTGTCACACGGACGCTTGGACCGGCTGGGCGTGTTGCAGTTGTTGCAGCAGGTACGCCGATCGCTGGCGGTGTTGGTGCAGGGCGCGCTTCCTTTCCGCTTGGCGGAGCAGTGCGGCGTTGGAAGCGTGATACATCACCGCCGGTCACAAAGCTGGTAGCTTTGTCGCTGGGGCGGGACATTGCAGCGCGGATCAGCGCCTCTTCCTCTTCCGGTGTCGCGTCATCGGGAACTTTAACGTCGCCCGAAGCAATTGCTTTCTCAAGCTCGCCCTGATTGTCTGCGATAGAGCGCAGGGACAGGCTGAGAGTTCCGATGGTCTGTGCCACGGCTACTTTCTCGGCGATGCGCGGTGTGACTTCGAGAGTGACAGTACGGAACGCACGGACCACAGTGTCGCCAGCCTCGGTTTTTTCCTGAGTGGTCGACTGGTCGGTTGCGAGCACACGAAGGTTGCGCAGGATGGTTTCGGAAGCTTTCAGCGATTCGCCTTCGCCCTTGACCGACTGGGTCAGAACCAAGTCAACGCGGTCTCCCGGGAAAACAAAGCCGCCAACGCCGGTTTTTGCCGATACAGGCACAGTAACTGCGCGCATACCAGGGCCAAGCGCCGCTGCGAGGAAGCCGCGGTCACCGGGCTTTACAAGAGAGCCTTGCGTTACCGGCTCACCCGCCGTGATCTGGTGACGGACAACCGTACCAAGAAGCTGCGAGACATCGGATTCGCCATCAATAAAGTAGGCGTCCTGAACGAGCTCTTCTGGCCACATCTGATAGCTGATCGCGTCAGCTGTGATGATTGTACCAACTGCGAGGCCGCGCTGCGCAACAAGAACCTTTGGTCCTTGCGGCTCTGGTGCGGCTGCCTCAGCCTGCGGAGCGGATGCTCCTGCAAACATGCTCCGTGCTGCAAGCGCCGTACCGATCGCAATGATCAATGCTCCAAGCAGCAGAACCAGCTTCTTCCTGTCCATGGCTAATCTAGCCCCCTATTCGGCCCGGCGGTATTGCGGGCGTTCTTCAAAAATGATGCTTACGCACCCAATGGTTAAAATCAGGTTCACCCAACGCCGACTGCTGTCGAAGCGGCGGGAAAATAATGTGTGCCCAAAACCCAAAGGCCTGCGGCGGAAATGGCGACGCCATATGGGATGGCGAGGCGGTCACGCTGGCGGCGCATGACGTGCCAGCTGCCCATAACGATAGTCAGCACTCCGCCGACCAGCGCCATCACGAGTAGCAATTTGAGGAACCATGTCGGCTCGATCCAAAGCGCGAGCGCGGTCAGCAGCTTAACATCGCCGCCGCCCATCATGCGCAGCGCAAACATTCCTGCCAGAATTGCGAATGCTGCCAGCGCTACGCCGAATTGCAGCGCAACATCGGGCCACAGCGCTAAACCGCTGGACCACCAGAAAAGCGGTGCACCCATCGCAATACCGAGGTTGAGCCAGTTGTCGATTTGGCGGCGACGCATATCGGTGAACGCAGCAACCAGCAGCGCAATTGCCAATGCAACCAGCAGCCCGTAATGGAAATATTCGCTTAGCATTGAAGCCCCCAAAAATCCTTTGAGGGTCCGTGCTACAGGCGAGTGCTTACTAAATAGTAACCAAACGCAGGAGGATGGAATTAGCCACGCTGAAACAGTGCAGCCGAATGCCGCAGCATTTGATCGCAGGGCCATTCCCGCCGCAGCGACGGAAAGCATTTGGGTCGCCGGTGATGGTCACAAAATACGCCGGATCGACTGGCCCGGCGCCGCCGGTACCGTGCGCGGATCAATCCTGTTTTTCCCCGGTCGCGGCGATGCGTATGAGAAATATCTAGAAACGCTGAACGGGTTTCACCTTGATGGTTGGAAAGTGACGGCGGCGGATTGGCGCGGGCAGGCGGGATCGGGCCGGTTGGGGGATGATCCGATAACCGGCCACATCGATGATTTCTCGACTTGGGTTGCAGATTTGCGTGCGTTCTGGGCGGACTGGTCCGCAGAAACGACCGGTCCGCGCATTTTGATGGGGCATTCGATGGGCGGCCATCTGGTGCTGCGGGGATTGGTTGAAGGCGCGGTTACGCCCGACGCAATGGTTCTATCCGCACCGATGCTCGGCTTTTTTGGCAATATCCTGCCGGACAGCATTATGCACCGGGCGGCCGCGTGGATGATGCGTTTGCGAGGAAAGACCACGCAGGCGTGGAAGTGGAGCGAAAAGCCGGGCGAGATCCCTGTCGGGCGGATCAATCTGCTGACGCATGATCAGGACCGCTATCAGGATGAATTGTGGTGGAGAGAACACCGGCCAGAGCTTGTCATCGGGCCGGGAAGCTGGGGCTGGGTAGAGCGCGCCTATGCGTCGATGCGCGGATTGTTCGAGCCCGGAAAGCTTGAAAAAGTTACAACTCCGGTGTTGATGATCGGTACATCGAATGACAAACTCGTTGATATGAAAGCGATTCTTACAGCTTCCGAGCGTTTGCCCAACGGTGAAGTGCTCGCTTTTGGTAAGGAGGCACATCATGAAATTTTGCGCGAAGTTGACGATGTGCGAGACACGGCTTTGAACCGTATCCGGGAATTTCTGAACAAGGTTACTGCCGCAGCGTGAATGAAACGCAGTTCGATTTTGCGATTGTCGGAGCGGGGATGGCGGGGGCCAGCCTTGCCGCACATCTTGCGCCGCACGGCTCCGTATTGCTGCTGGAGGCGGAAGAGCAGCCCGGATATCACGCAACAGGTCGTTCGTCAGCTTTCTGGGAAGAGTGTTACGGCGGCCCGGACATTGTTCCGCTCACTTTGGCGTCATATGATTTTCTCGAACAATACGGTTTCTTGGGCCGGCGCGGCGCTCTTTATGTGGGCCGAGAGATTGATGTGCCGCGGATGGACGGCTTTGCCGATCGGTTTAGCCAAACGGGCGTAACACTGGAGCGCAAGTCACGCGCCGATCTTGCTGCTAAAGTTCCGGGACTGCGTGAAGAATGGAACGACGGGATATGGGAGGCTGCGTGCTCTGACATTGATGTCGCTGCCTTGCATGCGCACTATCTTTCGGCTGCGGCGAAGAACGGTATGCAGATCGTGACGCAGGCAAAACTGGGATCTGCCCGGCACGATTCATCCGGTTGGCAAATTTCCACCGAAGCGGGCGATGCGTACCGCGTATCGAAGCTGGTAAATGCAGCGGGGGCTTGGGCAGATCAAGTAGCGCGGATTTCCGGGATTGTGCCGTTAGGCATTAGGCCGATGTTGCGGACAGTGGTCCAGTTGCGCGTCACGCCTGAGCCGTTGCCCGATCTTCCGCTGGTGATGGATATTTCTGGAGAATTCTATTTCAAGCCCGAAAATGGCCGGATCTGGTTAAGCCCGCAGGATGAAACGCGCTGCGAACCGTGTGATGCGGCACCGGACGAGCTTACAGTCGCAAAAGCAATTGATCAGCTGGAAAAGGTGGTCGATTGGCAAATTGATGCGGTGGAACACAAATGGGCCGGTCTGCGCAGTTTCGCCGCAGACAGGCTGCCCGTCTATGGCGCTGATGATCGCAATCCTGATTTTTACTGGTTTGCGGGGCAAGGCGGTTTCGGCATTCAGACAGCGCCTGCCGCAGCCGAACTTATGGCGGCGCAGATTTTATCGACGGCAATACCCAGTCATCTGGCGTCCATTGATGTAACAAAATATGCACCTGCGCGCTTTGGGTAGATTTTTGTGAGGCAGCCTTTAGGGTACGCCCAACATTAACCGAGAGGAGAACGCCAGATGGCTCATCGTTTTGAAATTCGTAACAACAAAAAGGGCGAGTTCGTGTCCTATTTCATCTACAATTCGGAAACGATTTGGTGGACTGAGGGCTACAGCTCGAAAGCCAGTGCGAAGAACGCGATTGAGTCGGTCTTGAAAAACGGACCGGGCGCCGAGGTGGTCGACACCACAAAGGGCTGATTAACTTAGTCTGTTAAAAAACAGGGCGCGGCCAATGGCTGCGTCCTGTTTTGGTTCTGCAGCCGATTGCCTTCAGGCAATAGCCTCGGCTGCATCGCTCGCCAGTTTGTCAACGCGATCATTTTCCGGGTGGCCGCTATGGCCCTTGACCCAGTGCCATTGCACATTGTGGGTCCGCGCAGCTTCTATCAGTTCGTGCCACAAATCCGCGTTGCGCACCGGTTTCTTGCTGGCATTGATCCAGCCGCGTTTCTGCCAGCCGTCGATCCATTTGGTCATACCGTCCAGCACATATTTGCTGTCGGAATACAGATCGACTTCGCATGGCTCGATCAATGCTTCCAGGCCCTTGATCGCAGCGGTCATTTCCATCCGGTTATTGGTCGTGTCTGCTTCGGCACCGGAAAGCTCCTTCTCGTGCTTACCCAGACGCAGCAACGCACCCCAGCCGCCGGGGCCGGGATTACCTTTACAGGCACCATCGGTGTATATTTGCACGCGCTTCATAGTGCCTACTTAGTCTTATTGGGACAGCGGGGCAAAGGCTGTTAACCCTGATTCGTCGTAGAATTGCAGTCGCTTGACGAAGTCCATCGGGTCTTTGCGGGTCACCAGCGCGTCTGCCGGAGTGTCGATCCAATCGAAAGTGCGCGTCGCAATAAAGCGCATCGCTGCGCCTTTCGCCAACAAAGGCATAGCCGCGATTTCATCGGCAGATAGCTGCCGTACTGATTGATAACCGCCCAAAATCGCTTCCGAGATCTCCGCAGAAAACCCTGTGTCAGAGCCCACGAACGACCATGCCACATGGGTGACAGCCAAATCATAGGCGAGAAAATCCGAGCAAGAGAAATAGAAGTCGATCAGCCCGCTGACTTTGTCATCCAGCAGCAGGACATTATCAGGAAAAAGATCGGCATGGATTGTTCCGCGGGGGAGTTCGGTTGGCCAGCTAGACATAAGGGAGGGCAGGTGCGCTGCAATAATATCCGGCAAATCCGGATCAATCGCAGACATATCATCAGCCGTGCATTGCTCCAGCAAATCTTTCCAGTTGGACGGGCGCAGATCGTTCTCGCGCGTCATGGTAAAGTCTTCTGAAGCGCGGTGAATGGCCGCCAGCGCCTGACCCACTGCATATGCTTGAGATGCTGTCGGCGCGTCCACAGAAACGCCGGGCAAAAACTCGATCAAGGCCACGGCCTTGCCATCAATCATTCGATAAGCGTTTCCTTCGCGGTCATGGATAGTTGCTGGCACGGGGCAGCCTTTAGCCGCCAGATGATCCAGTAGTGACAGGAAGAAAGGTAGTTCTGCAATGTCGATGCGGCGTTCGTACATAGTCAGAATGTAGCGCCCGCGATCCGTTTCGATCAGCCAGTTACTGTTTGAAATACCCTCGGCGATACCCTTTGCAGACACAAGTTGACCGACATCATAATGACTGATCAGTTCCGCAAGCTCTCCGGCGCCAAGATGAGTGTAAACGGCCATGGCAGCACCGGCCTATTCGGTTAGCTGGCGGGGTAGTTTGAAGACCATTTTCTCTTCCGCAGTGACGAGCGTATGCTCCTCTACGGTGCGCCATTGTCCCAGCCGATCGACCACTTCGCGCACCAATTGTTCCGGGGCGGATGCTCCGGCAGTAAGGCCGAGGGTGCCAACGCCCTCCAGCCATGCAGGATCAATATCAGATGCCCGGCTTATCAGCTTGGCATCTGTCCCGCATCGCTCGGATACTTCCACCAACCGCACGGAATTGGAGCTGTTGCGAGCGCCAATTACCAGAACCAGATCGCTGCTGGGCGCGATTTGTTTGACCGCGGCCTGCCTGTTGGAGGTGGCGTAGCAAATGTCTTCCGCCTTGGGCCCAACGATGTGGGGGAATTTGACCTTCAATGCCTCGACAATTTCCGATGTGTCATCGACGGATAAGGTTGTCTGCGTGAGAAAGGCCAATGGCTCTTCATCGCTGAATTCAAGCGCCGCAACATCTTCGACTGTTTCAACCAGAGTCATCTGGCCTGCGGCCACCTGCCCCATTGTTCCGATCACTTCGGGATGCCCTTCATGGCCGACGAACACGATGTGGCGTTCGGCTTCGATCTGACGTTCTGCCTGACGGTGAACTTTACTTACCAGCGGGCATGTGGCGTCGAGATAATCCAAGCCCCGCCGGTCGGCCTCTGCCGGCACCGATTTTGGTACGCCGTGGGCACTGAATACTACCGGCGCGCCATCTGGAACCTCGTCCAGTTCCTCGACAAAAATAGCACCTTTCTGGCGCAGACCGTCGACGACAAATTTGTTATGCACGATTTCGTGGCGCACGTAGACAGGGGCTCCGTACCGTTCCAGCGCGCGCTCTACAATTTCGATTGCCCGGTCCACACCCGCGCAAAACCCGCGCGGGGCGGCGATCAACAAAGTAAGGGCCGGCTTGTCAGCGGCCATATTCTGTGGTTGCAATGGGGCGTTCATATGCAGGCCTCTAGCGCTTTGCTGCGTGGCCCGCTAGGGCCGGAAAAATCGTTGGCCTGTCACGGGCCGGGAAGTCTTTGTGCCATAGATGGGCTATGCTGAGCCAATCGCTAGTGCCGCTGAGAATAAATGTGAAGGACTGTATTGCATGACACTCGCTCGCCCGCTTTTTTCTGTCGCGATTATGGCTGCCGCTTTGGCAGGCTGTGCTGGCGAAGGTGAACTTGTTGTCGGTCAGGGCGTGGGCGTGACAGCCGTACGTTCTGCATGCCCTGCGGTTGGTGTTCCTGATTACACGGGTGATATCACAGTGTTCCGCACGCCTACTGCGCGCACTGCTGACCAAATCGATATGGTGGCGAACATCACCAATTTGCGCAGCACCTGTAATGAAACGGGTGAGAAAGTGTATAGCGAAGCGACGTTTGACGTGCTGGTACGCCGGACAGATGTCCGCGGTGCGCGGACGGTTGAACTGCCGTATTTCTCTACCATCCTGCAAGGGGGTTCAGCGATTCAGGCAAAGCGGGTCGGGACTGTAACCGTTACTTTTGCTGACGGTCAGGAACGTGCGCAAGCCAGCGGAAAAGCCGGTGCCTTTGTTGATAAGGCTGCTGCGACCCTGCCGGAAGATATCAAGCGCCAGATCACGCGCCGCCGTAAGGCTGGTGATCCGGATGCCGCTTTGGACCCCTTGGCCGATCCGCAAGTGCGCGCTGCGCTCAACCGGGCGACTTTTGAACTGCTGGTGGGCTTCCAGCTTACCGAAGCGCAACTTGGCTATAACGCCACCCGCTAAGACAGCGTTCGCGGGCACGCCACCCGCCTAAGTTTGCTTGCGATTCTGGCCAATTCGGCTAGGCGCGCGGGATGTCTTATTCTACGCCTGAATCACGTACTCTGCATGCCGCTTTCGCCGAGAAGGTCGATGCTGTTCTCTCCGCGCTTGAAATGGAAGGGACGCTTCCCGCGGATACTTCGCGAAGTAATGTGACGGTGGAGCCTCCCCGCGATGCGAGCCACGGTGACCTGGCCACCAATGCCGCAATGGTGCTGGCTAAGCAGGCCAAAACCAATCCCCGCGAATTGGCCGGCAAAATTGTCGAGAAGCTGCAAGCCGATCCTGAGATTACGGAAGCGGAAATTGCCGGTCCGGGCTTCATCAATATGCGCCTTGCCGATGGGGCATGGCTGCGCGAATTGGCCACAATCGCCGAATTTGGCGAAGATTACGGCAAGTCCAATATGGGCGGCGGATCGACGGTGAATGTCGAATATGTCTCTGCCAATCCGACCGGGCCGATGCATATGGGCCATTGCCGCGGCGCGGTTGTGGGCGATGCGCTGGCATCTCTGCTGGAGTTTGCCGGACATAAAGTCATCCGCGAATATTACGTCAATGATGCTGGCGGACAGGTCGATGTCTTGGCGCGTTCAGCGCATTTGCGGTACCGCGAAGCGCTGGGCGAAACCATCGGTGACATTCCCGAGGGGTTGTATCCGGGCGATTATCTGGTGCCCGTGGGCCAATATCTCGCCAACGAGCTCGGCGATAAATACCAAGCGGCGGCCGAAGACGAATGGCTGCCGATCTTCCGCGCAGAAGCGGTCGAGCAGATGATGGGCTTGATCAAAGATGATCTGGCTTTGTTGGGCATCCATCACGATCTGTTTTCTTCCGAAGCGGCGCTGCAAGCGGCGGGTAAGCCGGAAGCGGCAGAGGAATGGCTGCGCAAACATGATCTGGTCTATGATGGCGTGCTAGAAGCACCAAAGGGCAAAGCACCTCCGGAAGATTGGGAGCCGGTTGAACTGCCGCTATTCCGTTCGACCAAGTTTGGCGATGACCAAGACCGCCCGATCAAGAAATCGGACGGGAAATGGACGTATTTCGGAGCCGATCTGGCCTATCATATGCAGAAGGCCGAAGATGCCGATGCGCTGATTGACATATGGGGCGCGGACCACGCTGGTACAGTCAAACGGATCAAAGCCGCGGTGGCTGCCTTGTCCGAAGGCGAAGGCACGCCAATTCCGTTTGATGTGAAGCTGGTCCAGATGGTCCAGTTGATGCGCGCAGGCGAGCCGCTGAAGATGTCCAAACGGTCCGGCAATTTCATTACTCTTGCCGAAATGGTCGACGAAGTGGGCAAGGATGTTGTCCGGTTCACGATGCTGACCCGCAAGCCGGAAGCCCAGATGGAGTTCGATTTCGCCAAAGTGGTCGAAGCGTCGAAAGATAATCCGGTGTTTTACGTGCAATATGCACATGCGCGGATACATTCGACATTGCGCAAGGGTGCCGCAGAAGGATTTGCGCCTTCGGTCAAGAATATCGAGCTGCTCGGCGCAGAAGAACTGGAGCTTATCAAGCAGGCCGCGCAGTTCCCGCGCATGGTAGAAGCCGCCGCATCTGCGCGCGAGGCGCACCGGATCGCGTTCTATCTGTATGATCTGGCTGGGGCGTTTCATGCCTACTGGAATTTGGGCAATGACAACCCGCAAAAACGGTTCATCGTGGCACAGGATGCCGATTTGAGCGGCGCGAGGCTTTTCCTCGCGGCCCAGATAGGGCAGGTTATCCTTAACGGTCTTGCCATATTGGGCGTTGAAGCCGTCGAGGAGATGTAAGTGATGATGGTTCAGCACGACACCGGTCGCAACGGTGATGAGCCGTATGAGGGCGAAGATTACGATTCTCACGAGGGTGAGTACGAAGCGCATGAAGCAGAAGAACTGGAATTTGCGGACGAAGACGAGGCGCTGCCTTGGCTCGATTCGGATTATGAAGACGATGAAGGCGGGTATGATACCGGCCGTTTGGTTGGCTTCGCTCTGCTCGCCTTGTTGGCCCTTGCGCTCCTGATTGCACTGATCTGGTGGCTTAGTAATCGCGGACCCGATCCTGATCTGGTTGCGGACGGCAGCACTATCGAAGCGCCTGAGGGGCCGGTAAAAGAGCGTCCTGATGATGCAGGCGGCAAGACCTTTGAAGGTACTGGCAATGTTGCGCCCGGCGTGGGGCAGGGGCAGACCACCGAAGGTCGTTTAGCGGACGAAACGCCGAAGCCGAGCATTGACGCTGTAAGTTCGACAGATTCGGCGGATCAAGCCAGCGCCAGCGGCGGCGTTGCCGTTCAGGTTGGCGCATTTTCCACACGCGAAAGTGCGGTCGCCGGTTGGAATACTCTGCGCGGTCAGACAGCCGCTTTGCAAGGCGTGAAATACCGCGTGGAGCAGGGCAAGGCCGACATCGGCACAGTCTACCGCTTGCAGGCAATTGCCGGTGACGCATCAGCCGCAAACAAGCTGTGTAGCGCACTCAAATCTGATGGTATCGCCTGTCAGGTAAAGTGAACTGACTTTGACGGGCCGCGTTTCGGGGGAAGCGCGGCCTTTCACTTGCCAACTGGCCAGCGCAGATTTTCCACATTGGAACGCGTTACTACGCTTGCACATAGGGTGTGACACTGCGAGCGTTGCGTCATGACACCCGCAATTTTTGGTACTTCCGGAACTACGCTAACCGCCGATGAGCGGGCCTTCTTCCGCGAGTGCGATCCGGCCGGATATATTCTGTTTGGCCGGAATTGCGAAACGCCCGAACAATTGCGTGCATTGACCGATTCTCTGAGAGAGATTCACGGCCGCGACCGGCTGCTGGTTTCGATTGATCAGGAGGGCGGACGTGTGGCGCGGCTGCGCCCGCCACTATGGTCGGATTTTCCGTCTGGCGAGGCGTTTGACCGTCTTTATCAGACTGCACCGGCCAGCGCGATTGAGGCCGCACGTGCGAATGCGCACGCAATGGGTCTCGAATTGGCCGAAATGGGCATCTCGGTTGACTATCATCCGCCGCTGGATGTCCGCCAAGACGGCGCGCATGATGTTATTGGTGACCGCGCATTGGGTTCTGACCCCTACCAGATCGCCGCGATAGGGCGTGCCATTCTGGACGGCCTGGCGAAGGCGGGTGTTGCGGGCTGTATCAAACATATGCCCGGCCATGGACGCTCGATGTGCGATACCCATAAAGAGATGCCGACTGTGACCGCCACTGACGCGGAACTGGAACTGGATATCGCGCCATTCCGTGCCCTGTCTGATGCAACCGTTGGTATGACCGGACATTTGCTGTTTTCCGCATGGGACCAAGACAATCCCGCAACGCTATCGCCATATATTATCGAAACGATCATTCGCCAGCGGATCGGTTTTGACGGGCTGCTGCTGACCGATGATATTGATATGCAGGCGCTTTCCGGCACCGTAGCTGAACGTTCCGAAAAAGCGATTGCGGCTGGCTGCGATGTGGTGCTGAATTGCTGGGCCAAGATGGATGATATGGTGGAAACGGTGCACCGCTTGCCATCAATGACCGATAAGGCGCATCAGAGGCTATCACGCGCTCTTGCGGTGGCCGAATCCGCGCAGAGTGGCGGCGACAAAGCCGAATTATTGGCCAAGCGTGACAGCTTGTTGGCACTAACCGGTGCCTCTTCATGAGTACGGATCAACTGATGTTCTCCCAATCGGGGCGTTCCAGTGACGAAGACTGGATCGGACCGGCTGCGTCAGAGGGCGAGGATACAGCACTTTATCTGGAGCTGGACGGATGGGAAGGGCCGCTTGATCTGTTGCTCGACCTTGCGCGCCGTCAAAAGGTGGATTTGCGCGCTATCTCAATCCTGTCGCTGGTCGATCAGTATCTCGATTATATAGAGCGCGCAGAGGCGCTGAAGCTGGAACTGGCGGCTGATTATCTGGTGATGGCAGCGTGGCTTGCCTACCTCAAATCATCGATGCTTCTTCCAAAGGAAGAGCAGGAAGACCCAAGTCCCGAAGAACTGGCGCTAAAGCTGCAATTGCGTCTGCAGCGGCTGGGCGCAATGCGCGAATCTGCTGCGCGGTTGATGGCACGTGACCGGATTGACAGAGACGTGTTTCTGCGCGGAAACCCTGAAGGATTGCGGACAGACCGAAAAATGCTGTGGCAATGCGATATGTACGCGCTGATCCAGGGCTATGGTCAGGTAAAAGCCCGCACGGCGCCCGCGGTGCATATGGTGCGCGAACGTCCGGTTATGTCGCTGGATAGCGCGCTGGACCGGGTGTCCAGCATGTTGGGTGTCACACTGGACTGGATGCGGCTGGAGGAGTTTCTGCCGCCCCACGCAGAACCGCGGCTGCGCCGTTCCGCACTTGCTTCTAGCTTCGTTGCAGCTCTCGAGCTTGCCCGTATGGGCAAAGCGGAAATCGCGCAGGAAGAGACATTTGGCCCGATGCGATTGCGGAGAGTGAAGGCGTGAGCAGTAACCAGCCCGATGATCTGACACGCGCAGTCGAGGCGACCCTGTTCGCGTCAGAAACTCCTATGTCCCTCGATGCGCTGGCCAGCCATTTGGGTGACGCGGAAATCGCATCGGTACGCGTCGCGGTGCAGGAGCTGGCCGCGCATTATCAGGAACGCGGTATCCGGTTGGTTGAGCGGGGCCGGAAATGGCATTTTCAAACCGCATCCGATCTTGCGCATCTGCTGCGCCGCGAAAGGGAGCAAGTCCGCCGCCTTTCGCGCGCGGCAACCGAAGTATTGGCGATTGTCGCCTATCATGAGCCAGTGAGCCGGGCGGAAATTGAATCCATTCGAGGTGTCCAAACAGCAAAGGGCACTCTGGATGTTCTGCTGGAAGCCGAATGGATCAAGATTGCGGGCAGGCGAGAAGTCCCCGGCAGACCGGTAATATACGCAACGACACCGGAATTTTTGCAGCATTTCGGCTTGTCATCGCGCAAAGATTTGCCTGGTCTGGATGAATTGCGCGCCGCAGGTCTGCTCGATCCGGTCGATGATGCTTACGAGGCGCTAATTGATAGCGGCGACAGTAGCGAAGATCCGGATGGTTCAGAGGTGACATCTGACGCAGAGACTGCTGATTCGCCTTCTTATATGGCCACTCAAATTGCCGGTGCCGGTCCCGAAGATGACGCATCTGGCGAGACTCGCTAGCGTTTGGGCCGCTAAGCCCCTATATTGAACCGAACAACAGTCTGTACCTGAACGGAAGTAGCATCATGTCGCTTGGCCCTTGGCAACTTATCATCATCGCAATCGTCATCCTTGTGCTGTTCGGGCGCGGGAAGATTTCCGAAATGATGGGTGATTTTGGTAAGGGAATTAATAGCTTTAAGAAGGGCATGAACGAGGATGACGGTACTGCCGGTCAAAACTCCGCCACCAAATCAGGTCAGATAGAAGGTCCGGCCAAGCAAGCCGAAAGCGCCACCAAAGACGCGGCGCCGACATCTTCTGCTTCCACACCCGCTGACGGCAATAAGTAAGTTCTGACCCGCAGCCGCGCGTATGTTTGATATTGGCGCTCTCGAATTATTGGTACTCGTTATCGTGGCGATCATCGTGATCGGCCCGAAAGATATGCCTATGGCGCTGCGCGCAGCGGGCAAATGGGTCGGTAAGATTCGCCGCGCATCGGCACAATTCCGCAGCGGTTTCGACGCGATCGTACGCGAAGCGGAAATGGAAGATATGGAAAAGAAGTGGCAGGAACAGAACGCCAAGATCATGGCGGAAACCCCCGCTGCTGAGATGGTACCGCTTCCAGAAATGCAGGAAGACACCGCTCAAAACGGGCCATCTGCTGATGGCGCCGCGGAAATGTCCACCGGCGAAGCAAAGGGTCAACAGACATCAACTGAAGACGATTCAGATCAGCCTTCGCTGCCACTTGATGCGCCGGACAAAGGCAGCGCATAGTAATGGCACTGGGGATCAAAGACATCGACGAATCGCAAGCTCCGCTGCTCGATCATCTGGTTGAGCTACGCGGGCGACTCGTGCGGTGCGTGATCGCACTGGCTATCGGGTTCGTGATCGGTCTCTATTTTGCCGATGAGGTTTACGGATTTTTGGTACGACCGCTTGAGGCCGCATTTCCTCCCGGGGAAGGGAGGCTGATTTATACCAAGCTGTATGAGGCGTTCTTCGTTGAACTGAAAGTGGCCTTGTTTGCCGGGTTTTGCTTAACTTTCCCGTTTATCGCCAACCAGTTGTGGGCGTTCGTTGCGCCGGGCCTTTACGCACGAGAGAAGAAGGCATTTTTGCCATTTCTGATCGCGACACCGCTTCTTTTCACTCTCGGCGCTGCGCTCGCCTATTACGTAGTGATGCCGACAGCCTTTCGGTGGTTTATCGGATTTGAAGGCGTAACTGGCGGCGTGCCGCTCGAAGCCTTGCCCGCAGCGGGTGAGTATCTGTCACTGGTAATGCAATTCATTCTGGCATTCGGGATCAGTTTTCTGCTGCCTGTTCTGCTGCTTTTATTGAACGGTGCGGGCATAGTCAGCCGTCAGCAACTGGCTGGTGCGCGCCGCTACGTAATTGTTCTGGTTGTTGCGGTTGCTGCGATTGTGACGCCGCCAGATCCGGGATCCCAGCTCATATTGGCGGTACCGCTAGTTTTCTTGTTTGAAGGATCGCTGCTGATTATGCGGTTTACGGAACGCAAGAAGGCAAAGACCGACGGTGATGGCGACAAAGAAAGCACCGATACGTAACGGTGTGTCTCGCCACGGATCATGTCCCCGGCAATCAGTTATAAATCCAAACCTATCAGATAGACACTCTTGGGTGCGACGATGCCGGGACCATGTAGATCAGCGTCCCCGGTACCAATTATTTCGCAAACCATGTCGCCAGCGTCCGATTGCGCTGAAAACCGGCACAAAAAAACGGGGCCAAAAATGGCCCCGTCTAATTGTTCAACTTAGACCGTTGTTACGGGCTAGTTGGTGTATCGTCTTCGTTACCACCGGCAATCACGATGCCAGCAATAATCGCAGCAGCTGCGAGGATCGCAAGGATGATGCCAGCACCACCTGCGTCATCACCCAGTGCGCTCTCACCAGTTACAGGTGCAGTAGCACGGTCAGCGTCAGCGCTTTGCGCCAGTGCTGGCGATGCTGCCAGCGAAACAGCTGCAGTTGCAGCAAGCAGGTTACGGAACTTCATCAAATCGTCTCCTTAGAGCTCTCTATAATTAATCTCAGGGGCTCCTCTACGGTAGTCAGACCATAGAGGCAAGCAAAAATCTGTTGCCAAACTCCCGCTTATGTTACCGAAATGTAACACTTATCCTAGTTAACAATTCCCGGGCCACCGCGCCCTGAAAATTTCATAAGTCCTTTGCGTGTAACGGATTTTTTTACAAAGCCGCACACACATTGCACTTGTCTAATTATCGTTTCAGTTTGGTTAAAGTTCAAAAAATTTTCTGTATTTCCGGCGAACCGTTGCTGATTCCCGACCAATTGATGCTGCACTGCACCTAATTGGTAGCTGAGAAAACTTTCTGACCTCCAACCCATGTCTCCAAGACACGGGTATTGCGAATAGATTCGGGCGAAGCGAGGAGCAAGTCCTGATCAATGAATACGAAGTCAGCACGCTCGCCTGCGGCAAGTTTCCCGAAGCGACCGTCGGCGAAACCGGCAAAGGCACCAGCGGAAGTGAAGCCGGCAAGGGCTTGCGCGCGGCTGACCCGTTCTTCGATTCGCCAACCGCCAAATGGCTCTCCATCCGGACCGGTGCGCGAAATGGCTGCCGCCAGGCCGGCGAACGGGTCTGGCGACTCCACCGGCGCATCGGACCCGAACGCCAGCGGTGCGCCGGTGTTGAAAATGGTTTGCCATGCATAGGCACCGGTTAGACGCGCCGGATCGAGCCGTGCCTCCGCCATGGTCCTGTCCGATGTCTGGTGAACGGGCTGCATCGAAGCGATCGTCCCGTTCTCGCCAAATTTCGCAATTTCAGCCGGGTCTACGACTTGCGCGTGCTCAATCCGCCAGCGTCGGTCTCCTTCGTAAGTCGCGGTAAGCTCGTCGATAGCGCTCAGGACTTCACTGTTCGCCGCATCGCCAATTGCATGAATCGCGAGCTGAAACTTATCCAGCGCTGCGCGGCTCATCAAATTGCGCAATTGGGCCGAGGTTTGCAGCGGCAGGCCCGTATTGCCCGCATCGTCTGAATAGGGACGTTTCAGCCAAGCACCGCGCGATCCCAGCGCACCATCCAGATACAGCTTCACACCGTTGAGGCGCAATTTATCATCATATAGCCATGGACCGGGGCGGGGGCCGCCGATCAGTTCCATTGCCTCGACACCTGCTGCATAGGACATGATACGGACCTTCAGCCATCCGCCATCACCTGCGCGCCGGAAAGACTGCCAATCCTCTATCGTCGTACCCATATCCGCCGCAGCGGTGATGCCAAAGGATAACAGAATATCCTGCGCCTTGGAGAGCGCCAGATCACGGTCCTCCGGACGCGGAGCGGGAACGGAAGATTGCACCAGCGCGGCGGCATTATCGACAAAAATGCCTGACGGGGTACGTGAGCCCGGCAGACGCTCGACACGCCCTCCGCTGGGTGATTTGGAAGCAGCCGTCACACCCGCCAGTTTCATTGCAGCGGTGTTGGCCCAGCCAGCATGGCCGTCCACGCGTTCCAGCCAAACGGGACGATCGGAAACCGCAGCGTCAAGTTCAGCAGCAGTTGGAAACCGCCCAAGCCCCCATTTCTCCTGATTCCAGCCGCGTCCGATGATCCACCGCGCACCGGGATTCTCGGCAGCATATTGCGCAATCAGTTGCTGCGCCTCAGCCAACGAATTCGTACCGGAGAGATCAAGGGTCAGCGCGCCAAATCCGATGCCCATGACGTGTAGATGCGAATCGATCAGACCGGGGATGACATACCGGCCTTTGCCATCCACGCGGTAATCCGCGCGGGGCATATCATCACCCTGTTCAATGACCTGTTTTATCCGGCCATCATCATCGATCCACAAAGCGGTGAAACGTTGCGCCGACCCGTCATCGGCGATGCGGATACCCTGAATATTGTCGACAATCTGGTCAGCAAGAACGGGGGTCGCAGTAAAAGCGGCCGCACAGGCAAGCGCAGAGCAAAGGCGTTTTATCATCATAATTCCCATAACCGGTTCAAGTCGTTCCAAAGCGATCATCGATCACCGCGGTAATCTGCGGATCAAAGCGCTGGTATCTTGGCGTCCGCCGCCATCCATAGCCTGAATATCGGCATAAAAAGAATCGACAAGCCTCGATACCGGACTGTCGAGGCCCAGCCGGTCTGCTTCTGCGAGGGCATAGCCGAGATCTTTGCGCATCCAGTCGATCGCAAATCCGAAATCAAACTCGTCTGCAACCATCGTTTGCCAGCGGTTTTCCATTTGCCAGCTTTGCGCGGCACCCCCCGAAATCGCGGCCAACACTTTATCCGGATCAACGCCGGATGCTTGCGTCAACCGGACCGCCTCGCTCAACCCGCCAAGTACCCCGGCGATGCACATCTGATTGGCCATTTTAGCGGTTTGCCCGGCGCCGGCATCGCCGACATGGATAATCGTTTTGCCGTAAGCCTGCATGATTGGTTCGGCGCGCATATAGGCCTGATCGGTCCCGCCGCACATAATCGCCAGCGTTCCGTTTTCGGCACCTGCCTGTCCGCCGGATACGGGCGCATCAAGGCAGTCAAGCTCGCGCTCTGCGCACCATCCTGCAACGGTTCGTGCCATGTCCGGGGATACGGTGGTATGGTCAATGAATAATGTGCCCGCTGCCATAGCAGCAAGAGCACCATCTTCGCCCTCCAAGATCTGGGCCAGATCATCGTCATTGCCGACACAGGAGATCACAATTTCGGCTTCCCGCGCCGCATCCGCCGGAGAAAGCGCAGTGCGCATCTGAAGTCCGTCTTCGGACACCCGACTGGCAAGCGTTTCAGCTTTGCTGGCGGTCCGGTTATATGCGGTGACTTGGTGGCCAGCCTTGGCCAGAAACGCAGCCATCGGTGCGCCCATAACGCCGAGGCCAAGAAACGCGATATTGTGTGATTTTGTCATGCCGACGGGATTAAGGCGTTTCTTCAGCAAAGCAAATGGCGATGCCCCAGCTTTCGCGCCCAAAAGCAGATTGATGCGCGATTGCGCCAATAGCGTATTTCCCAACCGCCCGTTTTCGCATAGTGCGCAATGTTATGACCGAAACAGCAACCGATCTCCTGACTATCGACCACGTCCGCGCGGCAGCCGAGCGGATTAAAGGCGCGGTGGTTCACACCCCGACTATGCACAGCATTACTCTGTCAGAGATTACCGGCGCGCAGATTTGGCTCAAGTTTGAAAACCAGCAATTTACGGCTGCATATAAAGAACGCGGCGCACTGAATGCGTTGCTTCATCTAACCGAAGAACAGAAACAACGCGGGGTGATTGCTGCTTCGGCTGGAAATCATTCGCAGGGCTTGAGTTATCACGGGCGGCGCCTCGGCGTTCCGGTCACGATTGTGATGCCGCGCACCACGCCGACTGTGAAAGTCATGCAAACCGAAAGTGTCGGCGGCAATGTTGTGCTGGAAGGTGAAAGCTTCGACGAGGCTTATGCCCATGCACGTAAGCTGGAAACGGAGATGGGCCTGACTTTCGTTCACCCGTTTGATGAACCCAATGTCGCTGCAGGGCAGGGCACTGTCGCGCTGGAAATGTTTGAGGACGCACCGGAACTGGATTGCATAGTCACGCCAATTGGCGGCGGCGGTTTGATGTCGGGCATGGCAACAGTCGCGCGCGCATTAAAGCCGGATATGGAAGTGATTGGCGTACAGGCCGAACTGTATCCATCCATGTATTCGCGCGTGAAGGGGCAGGATTTGCCCTGCGGCGGGGATTCTCTGGCGGAAGGCATTTCGGTGAAGGCACCGGGTGAATTTACGTCTAAAATTATCGCTGAACGGGTCGATGATATTCTTTTGGTGAGCGAAGATCGTCTGGAGAAAGCTGTCTCGCTCTTATTGCAGATTGAGAAAACCGTGGTTGAAGGTGCCGGCGCAGCCGGGCTTGCGGCCGTGCTGGCCAACCCGGATCGTTTCGCTGGCCGCAATATCGGCCTCGTCCTGTGCGGCGGAAATATCGATACGCGGCTTTTGGCCAATGTCCTGCTGCGCGATTTGGCGCGATCTGGCCGTCTGGCCCGCTTGCGGGTTACCCTGCAGGACAGGCCCGGCGCATTGTTCAAGGTAATGCGCGAATTCGATGCGCATAATGTGAATATTATCGAGATATATCACCAACGTATTTTCACAACGCTGCCGGCCAAAGGGCTGGTGACCGACATTGAATGCGAAGCCCGCGATTCAGATCAGCTCAACGCCCTGATCGAATCGATGCGCGGCAAAGGCTATCAGGTCAGTCAGGTCGAACTGAATTAACCTGGCTGCCAAACCTGTCCGATCTTGGAGCAGCAGGTCACGAAATGTGCAAAGTAATCAATAATTAACCGTGTTTAATGGTTAAGGGACTTTTACCGGCGGCCTCCAGAGGCCATAGTCCCTCCTTTCGCACTTGCCGTGATTCTGCATTCAGAAGGAACATTTTCCGACGTGACCGCTCCGGTTCGCTTTCCCCGTTTCTTTGTAACCACGCCTGCTCCGTGCCCTTATCTCGAAGGGCGTGTTGAGCGTAAGGTGTTTACAGAGCTGAAGGGCGATCATGCCGATCAGCTGAACGAGGCGCTTGGCCGGATCGGGTTCCGCCGCAGTCAGACGGTGGCTTACCGGCCCAGCTGCGTGGACTGTAATGCGTGTGTATCCGTCCGCATTGTCGCCGATGAATTCGCCGCCAGCACCACGCAGCGCCGCAATTTGCGCCGCAATAGCGATCTGGTTGCCACCGAATGCCGGCCATGGGCGACCGAAGAGCAGTTCGAACTTCTACAGCGTTATCTGGGTGTCAGGCATCCCGGCGGCGGTATGGCTTCGATGGAAGAAGTCGATTACGCAGATATGGTTGAGCATACTCCCGTTAGCAGCTATGTCATTGAATATAGAGAGCCTTCCAGTGGTTCAGAGCCGGGCCGCCTTGTTGGTGCCTGCCTGACAGATCGGCAAGGTGACGGGTTGTCGATGATTTATAGCTTCTATGACCCGGAACATGAAGCAAGGTCGGGTCTTGGCAATTATATTATCCTTGATCACATCCGCAGAGCGGCAGAACAGGGGCTCCCCCATGTCTATCTCGGATATTGGGTCGAAGGGTCTGACCGGATGCGCTACAAAATTCGGTACCGGCCAATCGAACGGCTTACCCGTGACGGTTGGCAGCGTATGTCGAAAGAAGAACAGTCAGCGCTTATTTCCAACACCGTTGGCGCAACAGATGGCAATGCGAAAGCGCAGGCAGGTCCTGCTAAAGAGGGCGAGCCTGACAGCTATGCTCCGCAATCTATGCCGGCAAACGAATAAGGTATTGCGCAGCGGTATTTCGTCCATTGCCGTTTTCGCGGCACTGTCTGCTGGCACGCCCGCAGCAGCGCAAAGCCAGCCACTGTCTCTTGATGATTTGATACCTGACGCTGCGGTTGAAAATCCTGATGAATGGGCGGCGGATCAGGCCGCCCCTCCGGTTCAGGACACCGGTGATAGCACTCTCGAAGCGGTAGAAGCCGAGGACAGTTCGGTTGATCCGGCAGAGTTGGCTCCGGATTCGCCAATGGCGGAATTGCCCGATTTGGCGGTGGAATGGCCCGACGATCTGCAGATTGAACCCATTCAGGAATTGGAGCCGGACGAGGATATCCGGTTTGCAGCACCTGAACTTCCCGCCAATCTGGGCATGGAAAATTCGGACTTGGTCGAAATTAGCGATGAACTCGCTCTAGCTTTCCCGGTGGATGAAGCGGCTTTTCCGATCCAGGATGAATTCGTCGACCGGTTCCGTGCGTTGTCGACAATTCGCGAATTGTCCGGAGACGATGGCAGCATCGCCCAACTCGCAGCGCGTGCGCGGTCCGATCAGCAGTTGTTGGTCGATATTCTGCGGGCCTACGGGTATTATGACGGGCAAGTGATCCGCACCGTTGGCGGGTTGCGGGCAGATGGCGTCGCCAGCGGTGGTGCCAATGAAGATGCCAATGACGATGC
>JAHDBR010000087.1 GCA_020630295.1 Sphingomonadaceae bacterium | reverse complement strand
GCGGGTTCGAATCCCGTCGCCTCGCAATTACCAAAGGGCGTTTGGACGTCCGCTTTCCACCCATAACCTGCCTAAATCAAACCCACCCGATCGCCGAGATCAGTTTACCGCAAGCTCACCACATTATCTGCGGCCGGGCGTTCGCGGCTGCCGTCATAGAGGCTGGCCATGGGTTCATCTGCTACCAGAACCTGCTCGGCATCGCCGAAGCCGTTGAAGCCGGTTTTCATCGCTGCGCCATACGCGCCGAGCATTCCGACTTCGATATAGTCGTCCGCCTTGATATCGCCGGGCAGCAGGAACGGCCCTTGCATAAAGTCCGCATCGTCGCAGGTCGGGCCGAAGAAGGCGAATTCTTCCGGCGGATCGCGCAAATCGTCTTCCAGCGCGGCAACGGGGAAGCGCCAGCCGACATGGGCGGCATCGTATAGCGCGCCATAGGCACCGTCATTGATAAACAGCTCGTCACCGCGGCGCTTTTCCACGCGCACGATCAGCGAACTGTATTCCGCGCACAGCGCCCTGCCCGGTTCGCACCACAATTCCGCATTATAGGCGATTGGCAGCGCGTAAAAATGCTGGTGGATGATCTTGAAGTAGTCTTCCAGCGGGGGCGGTTCCATGCCTGGGTAAATGCTGGGGAAGCCGCCGCCCACATCGACCATGTCGATCACCACACTGGCATCGGCGATAATCGCCCGCACGCGGTCCAGCGCCTGCACATAAGCGAACGGGCTCATCGCCTGACTGCCGACGTGGAAACAAATGCCCATCCAGTCACAATGCTGGCGAGTGACTTGCAGCAACTCGCCCGCATCGGCCAGATCAATGCCGAATTTCGATGCCAAAGATAGTTCGGCATATTCGCTCGATACACGCAAACGCACCAGCAGCCGCAGATCGGTTGCCGGATTGCCCTGCTCGTCACTGCATGCGGTGACGATTTTTTCCAGTTCCTCCATCGTGTCGAGGCTGAAGGTTTTTACGCCGTGCTGGTGATAGGCTTCGCGAATGGCGCGCGCGGTTTTAACCGGGTGCATGAAGCATAATTGTGCTTCGGGCACGGCCTGCCGCGTAAGGCGCACCTCTGCAATCGACGCCACATCGAAATGGGTGATGCCATTATCAAACAGAATGCGGAGCAATTCGGGAGAGGGATTGGCCTTCACCGCATAGAGCGACTTGCCCGGAAACTTCTCTACAAAGAAGCGGGCAGCACGGGCAGCGGCGTGCGGACGGTTGAGGATGACCGGTTCGTCCGGCGACAGGTCGCGGACTACAGCAGTGGCGTCTGGATAGATGTGCAACTCAAGGGACCCCCTGAAGGTAGTGAAAGTTCAAGGCTGCCTTGCGGTTGATCCCTTGGGGCAGTGAGGCGCGCGTATAATCCGGGAATGTGAAATCGCAAGAAAAATCGCACCATTCCCGATCAGACCGCGCGCGGGCGACTTACCGTATTAACGGCGCGACTGACTATAGGTTCCTGAGGGTGCGGAGCCGCGGCTGTCAGATCAGAACGAGATGTTCGGCACCTGATCAACCACCCCTTTTTCGCTGTCATCCAGACGGTGGAAATCCGCCTCCTGAAAACCCAGCATTCCGGCAAACAGCACCGCAGGGAAGCTTTCGCGTCCTGTGTTGTAGCGCGATACGGCAGCGTTCAGCGCACGGCGGGCGGCGGCAAGTTTGTCTTCCACATCGGCCAGTTCGCGCTGCAATTCCTGAAAATTGGTATTCGCCTTAAGGTCGGGATATGCCTCTCCCAGAGCGAGCAGCTTGTCGAGCGCCACGCGCAATTGCGCCTCGTCGCCCGATGACACCGAACCGTCAGCTGCCTGGTTACGCGCGGCGATGACCGAATCCAGCGTCTCTTTCTCGTGGCTGGCATAGCCCTTCACCGTATTTACCAGATTGGGGATCAGATCGTGCCGCTGGCGCAATTGCGCATCAATATCGGCCACGCCCTGATTGACGTTCTGCCGCAGCCCGACCAGCCGGTTGTAAATGCCGATGACCATCACGGCCAAAACCACAATTACGCCAATCACAATAAACACAGTCACGGTAATCCCCTCTTTGCTTTTCGCGTGTTACTATAGCATCAGGTGGTTAATCAAATCAGAGGGGCAATTCAGTTTAGGATATGAGCGTTTACCCCAATGCGGAACAATTGCTGGCTGGCCCGCTGGGACGCTGGCTGGAGGGGCAAGCGGCGGTTCGCGAGGATGCGAAGCAAGAGGCGCTTGACCGGCTGTATAAATGCGCGCTGTTCGGACTGCCTGCCCTGGCCTTTCTCTGGATACTCGCGCCAATACCCACAGAATTTAAGTTCTACGCATCGATGGCGGCGGGCATTGGCAGCTGGTGGTGGTCACAAGGTCCGAAGCGCGAGGCGGTGAAGCGCGTAAAAATCGGCATCAACGATGCAATCGCGAACGAGCTGGGCCTGAAATACGCCCATGATCTGGAACCGGGGCGCGGTTTCGAGCAGGCCAAAGCCTACAAAATGGTCCCGCGATTCCACAAATCCGCTTTCGAAGACGGGTGGAGCGGCCATTATGACGGGCATTATTTCGTGCTGCACGAGGCGCATCTGCAGGAGCAGCGCGGTTCCGGCAAAAACCGCCGCTATGTCACCGTATTCAGAGGCGCAATACTCGTGATCGGCCTCGCCCGCGATGCATTGGGCACTACGCTGGTGCAGCGTGCGGGCAAGAACAACCGCTTCTTCGGCGGGGTGAAGGACGAGGTGAAGCTGGACGACAAAGTCCTGCAATATGTCGATATGGTTCACCCCGATTTCGACGATGTGTTCAACGTCTTTTCAAACGATCAGGTTGAGGCGCGCTATCTGGTGCATCCGCAATATGTGGAACGCCTGATCGATATCGAACGCGCCTTTGACGGCGATGATGTGTGCTGCCTGTTCAGTGAAGGCGAGCTGGTGGTCGTCATCAATAGCGGCGATATGTTCGAGAGCGGATCAATCGAAGCCAGCGATGACCGGCATCTGCTGCACCGCACGATCAATCAGTTTGCGACGCTGGCCGATCTGGCCAAATCACTCAACGAACCGGGACGCAGTCACTCATCGAGCTGAGGCGGTTCAACTGAGACGGTTGCGGAAATCCTCGTAACCGAAGCTTTTCACCAGCTCTAACTGGTCAATCTCGCTGTCCCACAGATAGATGCTCGGCAATTGTACGCCGTTAAATGTGTTGGTCTTGACCATTGAATAATGCGCCTGATCGAGGAAGGCGATCCGCTGGCCTGCCTGGTTGGGAACAGGGAGCTGATAATCCCCGATCACATCCCCCGCCAGACATGACGGCCCGCCAAGCCGCACCGGCGGTGTATCCGAACCGGTTGCTTCGTTTAACATTGCCGGACGGTACGGGGCCTCCAGCACATCGGGCATATGGCACGTGGCGGAAATATCCGTCACCGCCAGCGGCATACCGTTAAATCCTTCGTCCAGAATTGTGCCAACCAAAATACCTGCATCCAGCGCCACAGCCTCACCCGGTTCCAGATAAATCTCTGCGCCGGTATCTTCCTTGGCATCGCGGAGAAACTCGATCAATTCATCGCGCTGGTAATCGGCGCGGGTTATATGGTGCCCGCCGCCCATATTGATCCACTTCAACTGCCCGAAATAGGGTTCGATCGCATCGAATACTTTGTCCCACGTTTCCGACAATGGCTGGAAATCCTGCTCGCACAGATTGTGGAAATGGATGCCGTCCACCCCTTCCATATGCTCTTCCGTCAGTTGGTCGATCGGAAAGCCGAGCCGCGAACCCGGCGCGGAGGGATCATATTTGGCCACCTCGCCCGTTGCGACCATCGGGTTGATCCGCAAGCCCACGTCAAAGCCGCCGCCCATAGAGCGCGCCTGATCCAATATCAGCGAAGCGCGTTCCATCTGCTTCGGCGAATTGAAGATGATGTGATCGGACAGGCGGCACACTTCTTCCAGTTCTTCGGGCTTATACGCAGCCGAATAGGTGGCAATTTCACCGTCATAAAACTCCGATGCCAGCCGCGCCTCCCACAGCCCGCTAGTGCATACACCATCCAGATATTCGCCAATGATCGGCGCTACCGAGAACATCGAGAA